>CAZUYQ010000042.1:3401-7790 GCA_964624705.1 uncultured Polynucleobacter sp. | reverse complement strand
TCAGGCTTTGGTCGAGGCAACCGAGTATACCGATGCTTGGCTTGATTTTAGCGCTTATTCCAAGCGAAGCGCCTATTACGAAGATCAGCTCGTAACCACCCATCCGATTGCAACTCGCGTTGATGACACCGAAACCGCAATGAATAATTTTGACGGTATTACCTACGGCAAAGGTGCCTCAGCTCTCAAACAACTAGCTTACGCTGTGGGCCCCGACGCTTTTCGAGATGGGGTACGATCCTACCTCAAAAATTATCAATACAAGAATGCAACTTTGGCTGATTTCCTTGCCAGCCTGCAAGAGAAGGCAACAAAATTTGACGCAAAACGCTGGAGTCGTGAATGGCTCGAGACGGCGGGGTTAAATTCAGTTCAAGCCAAAACCTCATGTGCCGGTGGCAAAGTCAAATCGCTTGAACTAATTCAGTCTTCGATATCGGGGGAGAAGACCTTCCGTCAACATACCGCTAAAGTAGCTTTATTTACGGTAAAATCTAATAAACTGTCACTTCAGAGCGCTGCCCGCATAACCTATGATGGTGCGTCAACCGTAGTTCATGACTTCGATGGCGAAGCATGTCCAAGCTTTGTGCTGCCGAATTTGGAAGATCAGGATTTTGCCCAAATCGAATTAGCCGGCAGTGACTTAAATTTTGTGTTGAAGCACATCGGCGAATTTCCTAGCGCCGAGCTTCGCGTGATCTTGTGGCAGGCTTTAAGTCAAATGGTTCGTGATGGTAAGATCAAACCTCAAACTTATTTTGATCTAATTCTGGCTAAAATCTCAAATGAATCGAGCTATACCATCAAGGATCTTGTTCTCGCGAGCATTGGTCGCCGCAGCAATCTCTTAAATTATTTAGCGACTCCGGGCGTTGCCAATTCAACCTATGCTAGATACATCGCTAAATTGGAAAAATTAACCTGGACCGAATTTAAGAAAGCAGCTCCAGGTAGCGATGAGCAAGTTCTGTGGTTTGAGAACTATCGCAATTTCGTCGAGAGTAAAAACGGACTCAATCAATTTGCTCAACTCCTTAAATCTTCGGGTTCGATTCCTAAAGGATTTGTGCTCGATCAGGATCTAAAATGGGATATCGTTGGTGCTCTTGCTCGCATGAACTCACCAGAACTCAAAGAACATCTTACGGCCCAAGAAAAAGCTGACCCATCTCGTAGTGGTAAATTGTCTGCTCTGGCTGCTCGCACCGCAAGTGCAGCGCCAGCGGAGAAGAGAAACATTTGGAACCAAATCATCGACGAAAAAACAAAATATTCGGAGGCCGAACTTAAATCTATGATGGGTTCATTTTTTCCGCGTACAAAGCTAATGGATCGCCGTCTCTACGCTAAAGATTTTTATACCGTTATGAATGGTGATCTCGCAAAACGCGATAGTGATTGGCTCCGTACCTTTACTGCCAGCCTCCGTCCGTTAACCTGCACGCCTGAAGACCTCAAGATCATGAAAGAGTTCGTCGCAAAGCAAGGAGATAGATTACCACCAGCGGCGACTAAACCTTTGCTAATCAGTATGCAAGAAGATGAGCGCTGTATCCTGGCTCGAAAAAAGAGCTAAGAATAGAAATTTAGAATCATAATAAAATGTGCGACCGCTGCAACCAATACCGTTAAATGCCAGATCTCGTGAAAACCAAAATAACGAGTAAGATGGTTTGGCCAGCGCGTCGCATAGACCACCGCTCCGACTGTATATGTTCCTGCTGCGCCAGAAAAGAGTAAGAGCTGCAGATGAGTCAAGGCTTTGTAGATTTCACTCGCTCTTATCAAGAGCGTCCACCCCATCAATATAAACAATCCAGTATAGAGTATTCTGGACTGCAGAAATTGCGGCAAACGCGGCTTAACACTAGTGTAAATAATACCGAAGATCGCAAGGCTCCAAACAAGTATGAGTAAAAGAGACCTCCACGGCTCTGCGACCAAATGAAGTAAGCATGGCGAATAAGTTCCAGCAATAAAAAGATAAATAGCAAAATGATCCAGATTCTCAAACTTTCGCTCTAAGGATGCGGAAATTTGATAACCATCATGAAGGAAGTGATAAACCGAACTTACGGCAAAGACCATAAAGCCCGTGATACAGAAACTTGCACAGGCTAAGGTTGTCGCAACACCATGAGCCCAAGCCCGAGGCAGAAGTATGAAAGAACCAATTATAAAAAAAAGTACGCCGATAACATGAATCTGGGCCGCAATAGTTTGGCACAAAAACAAAGACCAACTGTGATTTTCACGACGAGATACTGCCATGGGGAGATGGTGTGAGATAAACGTAGAGCCGTCAATAAAGAAGTGAACCTTCCGCTGCTGGCACACAATCTGCATCCTGCGGTTCTTAAGTGAACTAATTAAGGAGCCACTCTATGATGCTGCAATTGAATCCTTCCATTCCAGTAACCACCCCAAAAGGCAACGGGCAAGCTGCAATCATCATCGATTACAGTCCAGAGCATGACTTTTACTGGGTTGTTTTTCTAGATGAATCCGGCGAATGTTGGACTTTTTCCAACAAAGACATTCGGGCTCAGTCAAATCTGACCTTAGGCCGAAATCTCCCGCCAAGACCTAAGATTGCGACGTGTACTGATATTCTTCCACAAAGATCCCCAGCTCAAGTTTCACCCTAAAAACTAGGGATTCCATGCAGGAGAACTCAAGCAGTTGTAGTGAGAAACATTCGCTCACTTAGGTTTGCTGGTTTCACGGAGTATCATCAATAAGCTTTTGGAATCCTGCAAACATCATCGGCAAATTCGCTTTGGCGATTTGATCCGTGATCATGGACGGCACGAGTCCTTTAAATTTAATGTCGAGCTTGTAGGTGGCTTTTGTCTTACCCTTACCTGCAGGCTCGAAATCCCAGCCCCCATCGTTTTGCTTCATTAAGTTGCTATCAGTCATGGACCACCAGATCTTATCTGGCGCTTTTTCGTTCATTTCGAGAGTATAGTAGAAGGTCTTGACAATATTTAACTCGTATCGGACCCGGCATTTCGCACTGCTTCCTTTTGGAGCAGGCTCTACTTGAATAGCCGTAACACCTGGTAGATACTTTGGATACTGGTCAAATTTACCTATCGCGCGAAAGACTCGATCTATTTCACCATTGAAAATATGCGTTGTTTCAAGCTCTGCCATGACATTGGTTCCTTTGCAATAGGTCAATATTGATATAAACTAATAATTGTAACCGAAATCGGCCATGCTCTGTTGTGGAAATTGTATAAATCTGATCTGTTGGAACTTGAAGGTGGAACGGTATGACTAGTGAACAATCGATGAAAGAATTGGTAGAGTTTGTCGCAAGAGCTCTTGTGGACGACATTGGCCGGATTGAGATTTCAGAAATCGTCGGCAATCAAACAAATATCATCGAGCTGAAAGTTGCAAAAGAAGATATTGGCAAAGTGATTGGTCGTCAAGGCCGCACGGCAGACGCGATTCGAACTATTTTGAATTGCGCTGCTGCTAAAACAAACAAACGTTATAACCTCCAAATTATTGATGAGTAGACGAGTCCATGGATGCTGCTAGTTCTATTGTCGTAGCGGCGGTTGACGGATTTGCACTGACCCCGGACGAGGATCGCTTCTTTCGTGAAGAGTCTCCTGCTGGGGTTACTCTTTTTCGGCGTAATATTCCGCAAGAAGACTACCAAAGTGTTCTAAGATTAAATACGGCGCTGCAAGCTACTCGGCCTGCTAGTGCACCTCCGCTAGTTATTGCCATAGATCAAGAGGGCGGGCGGGTTTCGAGGCTACCAAAAGCGTTTCCAAACTTAGGTCCTGCGCTCTATATTGCCGACGGTAAAACAGATAGTGCGGCTCTAGCGGTTCTAAAAGAGTACGGATCAAAGGTCGGCAAGGGACTGCTTGAGATTGGCATCAATGTCGATTTTGCACCTGTCTTGGATGTTTTAACCGAACCAACCAACACCGCTATTGGCGACCGGGTTTTTGGTGTAACTCCGGATCAAGCTACTCCGCGTGCAAATGCTTTTCTTGAGGGCCTTCAATCCACTGGTGTGATGGGTTCGCTTAAACATTTTCCTGGGCAGGGGGATGCTAAGGTCGATACTCACTTGGGTGGCGCTAAAATCGATATCAGTCTACAAACATTCTGGACGAGAGAGCTTGTACCGTTTCGCTCGATGATAAACGCTGCACCAATGGTTATGGTTTCGCACTGCATTTACCCCTTCCTATGCAAGCTTGAAGCTAGCAGATCACCGATCATCATTGGCGATTGGCTGCGAGGGCGTTTAGGTTTTAAAGGTGTGGTTGTGAGTGACGATATGAATATTGGAGCGTTACCTCAGGAGATCAAAGAATGGCAGGATATTCATAAAGACTCGGTCGTCGCAGG
>CAZUYQ010000042.1:0-3391 GCA_964624705.1 uncultured Polynucleobacter sp. | reverse complement strand
CTCCTGGTGTGTAAAGGACTTGATCGCTGTTACGCTGCCATTCATGGCCTAAGACGTGAAGCCGCTCGCAGTCCAGCATTCCGGCTAAGATTGGAAGAAGCCGCAAAAATGGTTAGCATCATGCGGACTCGCCTTAAATGAGAGGAAGCAAATCGTGAAATTTTTCCACGCTTTTTCTGTCTATATGATCTTGCCATTATTTTTAACGATTCAAAGTTGCAAGCAAACGGAGTTTACAGCGCGCGGCGGAGCAGCGAGAGAACCCGCTTCTGCGACACCAACGCCAACCGTCAGCTATGCTCCGCCCACTCCTGCGCTACCTAACTCCCCGACTCCGGTTCCATCGACTGTACCAACTGTTCCCGTCGTGACGGCGGTAGAATGCAATGCCACAACGATCCGTTGGGCTCGCGAAACAAGCCAATGTCCTGCTGGCTACGCTGCATTCTCTCTTGATGATGCTAAAGAAACTTCGATCGCATGCTGCCCGCTACCTGCAGCGGACATATTTACGGCAGATGTACCGACTGTACGCGTATCGACTTGCGCAACAGGAGAAGTGGCCGTCGGCGGAAGTGCAAATGGTGGCCTGCTTTGTCAAAAAATAAATTTAACTCGCTACGCTCTCGCGGCAATGCAACCAACTTGCTATTACGGTAGCGGAGCAGCCGGTGGTTCTGGCTCTCAAGTATGCAGTGCCCCACCGGTCACCTTGCAAGCGATGGCCACCAAGTTTGGTAGCGATGCCTGTCTTCCGGTTCCGTATGGAGCACTGATCACATCACATAATAAAAACGGTAAGTGCGCCGACGCCCATGCAAGTGTTCTATTCTTTAGAGACACCGGCATGGTCGTACCGATGTTCAAGTAATTCTAGATTCAAGCAGCAATCGTGACCCGATCATTCAGCTTATAATCGCCGTGTTTTGGAATTTTAATCACGAAGGTCGTCCCTTGTCCGACTTCAGTCGATTCAATATAGAACGTCCCACCCGCGGCCTCTGCTGCCTTCCGCATTGCGCCCATGCCAACACCGCGACCACTGATATCGGTAGCCGTGGATGCTGTTGAAAAACCTTCTGCGAAGAGTAATTCACGAGCCTGAACGGCGGTAAGTGTTGCCACTTTTTCAGCACTCATAACACCTTTTGCGACCGCTGCTTTTTTGACCGCTTCAATATCCACACCGCGACCATCATCTGAGATTTTCGCACCCCAGAATCTGTTGTCTTCAAAGAAATCAACCCGAATGGTCCCGACAGGATCTTTTGAGGCATCGCGTTCACCTGCAGCTTCAATACCATGATCCACAGAGTTTCGTAGAACGTGAATCATATTCCGCACGATCGGTCCGGAGGTGTCTGGATCCACCAGTAAATCGCCTCCTGAAATATGCAAGACGACTTCTTTACCAAGTCTTTCGCCTAAACCTTTTACTAAGTCTTGAACCGGTCCTAGGAGGCTACGAACAGGTTTTTTAGTAAGCTCTGTCATCCAAGCTTTAAAGGACGCAACTGCAATAGCAGTAGACGATGCATTTTCAAGGGCCTTTTCCATAAATTGAAGGCGCTCACGTGGCACTGTCAAATGAGAGTTCTCTCCGTCATCATGGTACGCAAATTTGAGGATCGTGGCGTGTTGTTGTAGGAATTGTTGAATGGTCGATTCTATTTTAGTGAGATCAGCATCGGCGTTTTGATTCTTTTCTTCGATCTCGTGAACTAAATGCGACACAGAAGATAGCCCAAATGCGGAAGAGTTACCTTTAATTGTATGCAGAATCATTCGGAGTTTTTTATCGTCGGAAGATGTTACGAGCGTACGTGCCACTTCAATTCCTTTGCGGGTATCAACAATGAAACTAGCAAATGCTTCGCGTTCCTGGAGGATTTTAATGATTGCTTTGGATAAGTGGATTTCGCGTTCTGTCTCCATCAATTTGGAAACGTCGGTAACCGTAAAGAGAATTTCAGTGACCGAATTATCGCTGCCGCGAATCGCACTACCTTCTAGCTTAAGAGCGCGATCACCAAACATAAATACCTGAGGGGTTTGGCCTAAGGATGTTTCTTCCGGCAAGAAATCTTCGAAGACCTGATTGATACAACCAATAAAATGTTCTTTTTCGCGACCAGATAACTGAAGAACGGCAGTCAAATCGAGACCAACCTTCATATCTCGACCAAAGAGCTGATTACAAGAATTCGTAAATCCATCTTCGATCTTGAGATCCCGGTCAATCAATAAGAAACCAGAGCGTACATTTGAGAGAATCCGGTTAATCGCTCTTGTACGTTCTTCGACTTTTAATTCCAGTCCTTGGTTCGCTGCCTTGAGATCATCTTGAAGCGAAATCATAGTAGCGATATTTTTCGAAATACGACTGTAGATCATTCCACCGACTATCAAACCTAAGAACAAAGCACCTAGAGAGGTTGCGCCAATGGCCCATAGAGACGTGGATTTAAACTCTTTTGCAGAACTAATTTCGTCTTTCAAATGTTTATCAGCGTCGGTAATCAATGACTTAATAGCTTCTTCCCAGGTTGGTTTACCTTTTGCTCGTTTTGAAATGACTGCTGCACCTTTAGCATCATTCGACTGTGTTTTTTCAATGACCAGCTGCTCATCAATGAGCACGTCTTTATAACTTTCTTTTAATTGCTCTAAAAAGACTTTGTCGTTTTCCGAGCTCATCGCTTCGAATTCGGTTAGCTTAGCAAGACTGTCCTTCTTTGCCTTGGCAAGGCTATCCTCAATTTTCTTCCGTTCTTGATCGTTCGAAGCAAGAATATAATCCTTTGTTAGAACGAGCTGACTACGAATATTTTTTCGAACATCTGTCACCAATAAGAAGCGCACGAGATCGGTATCAACAACCGACGACAACATGCCACCAAGTCGCATCGTACCGACAATCCCCACAGCTCCTGTTACGACGATTCCAGTCAGCAAAAACGCAATAAGAAAGGCAAAAAGTTTGTTGAGCTTCATAAGTTATCCTACCTACATAAAGGTGACCATTTTCCCCACTAAGTCCTAGTCGGCAGGGGTCGCTTTATATTGAGTAAAATCTCTCATATTTTTTTAACTCACTGATTTTAAAGATATTTAAAGGGTCATTTCTTATAGTTACTATAGTAAAAACTACTTGGTTAGAGGATGAAGAGGAAGAAGTAGGACACACAACGAAACCGAAACTCGAAAAGAAGTAGGAAGAAGTAGGACACACAACGAAACCGAAACTCAGCCCAGAAATTGATGAATTTCTGGGCTGAGTTTCGGTTTCGTTGTGTGTCCTACTTCTTTTCGAGTTTCGGTTTCGTTGTGTGTCCTGAATGGCGCTTCCTTAAGGACATGAGTTATTTCCGTTTCTTGTGTAACCTACGTT
>CAZUYQ010000041.1:16725-36229 GCA_964624705.1 uncultured Polynucleobacter sp. | reverse complement strand
GCTCATGGCTCCTGCCCCGCCAGCGCTATATGCTCGGCATCCTGCCTCGCAAATTCCTCGCCGGGTGCGCCGGCATTTAAAATACACGAGCCTAGCAAAGACTCAGACACGGCCAGTTTTACGGCAAAATTCGGTTACGCAGACATCCGAGAATCGGTCGATATCTGCGATGAAGCTCTAAGATGTCATTCTTGAAGTTTAGAGGCTAATAGCTTCAAAGCTTCTAGACGATCAGGAGTATATGGATGAGTCGAGAACATCGACATATATTTATTCCCAGAAAAATTATGCTCTTTAGCGATATTTTCGAAGAATTCAAGAGCGCCGTCTGTAGTGTGAAATGCCTTAAATACTAGTCTTAAACCAAATTCGTCGGCCTTGGATTCTTGATCGCGAGAATAGGAATTATTGAGAAAACCAAGAACATAATTTGTTGCCGTGCTACTGCCAAAAAGTAACGATGCGGTTAAACTTAAAATAAGTGAGCGTCCCATACTGCGGATGGGGTCGCGATGTTGATGATGACCAATCTCATGAGCAAGGACCATGGCAAGACCCATATCCCCATGAACAGTATTTAGTAGGCCTTTTGTGAGTGCGATAGTGCCGCCTGGGATCGCATACGCGTTAGGATCGGTAGACTTTGAGTAGTGAAGAGATAGCGGCAAATCTCGAAGTTTTTGCGCAGATTTAAGCTGAATTAAAATAGATTTAGCGCGTTGAAATGCGACCTCAGTAGGCGGCTGGTCTTGGTCGATATGCAGTTGGCTCTGGATGGTAGATTCGATGGTCTTAAACCACTTAACTTCGGTTTTATCGGAAATTTTGCGTGCCAAGATATTTGCCGCAAGCCCCGCCGCAAAAAATAAAACTACGATCACACCTATGCAGCCTAGTAACCATCCCAGAATCTCGCCCTTTGCAGATTCATGATCTATGCTAAGAGCTGGATTCGAGGCGCCAAACACTGGTTTTTGAGGGATTTCGTCCAAGTTTTTGAATTCTCGCGTTGTCAGAAACTAATTGTTATTATTCTCGAAGAAATCAAAGTCGACGCAAATCGCCGAGGCTAAAATAACTGCCCGTTGCGCAGCGGTCCAACGGTGGTTGCCAAACTCAATCATAAAATTATCGGCATCTGTAAACATTTCTTTAAGGGGACCAGACCATTTTTTGGAGATACGGGCTAACTCTTGATCGTTATTATCGCGGATTGCGAAGGTCCAAATTTTAAACATCGAACTATTGATATTCGCAAATTTCTGCCCGTTCGCGTCGCGTAAGTCATAAATTTTATGCAGAATAGCGAATTTTCGATGAGCAGAGCCGAGCTTGGGGCCATTTGGGACGCTGATGGTGATATCGGAGAAAAACCAAAAAAACGGTCTACTCATTTCAAGGATCGCTTTGCCGGAAGCGTCGATCACGTCAATAGTAAACGGACGATGTGATTTTAGGAAAATTCTCTTTATAAAGGCCATAAATCCAGATCCACGTTCAACCACCGTACCGCAAGGGGCTCCTTGGTGATCAAACAACATGTACTGATTGCGGGTTTCGAAACCGAGAAATATTTCGGCAAGTTCTCTTTTTTGTTTGATAACGAGATGAGGGCCTTCGCTCAAAGTGGTCGTAAGATCTGTCGGTGCTTTCATTTCGAATGATGAAGCAGAGTTTTTTGCCTTAGATCCAAACAGTCCCATGGACGAGCCCCTTCATTCAGTTGTTGCAAGTCCATATAGTTTAGCATGGTTTTATTTTGACGCAAAAGAGCCCGAGGCTCTTAAGGGCAAAGAGTCTCGGGCTGAGGTTCCATGAAAACAATTTAAAAATTACAGAACATAGAGTAATTCACGGTATTTTGGCGTTGACCAAAGATTATCATCGATATGAAGTTCGAGGTCATCGCTGATTTTTCGAACAGAATCCATCATCGGGATGCCATCGCGAGCAATGCGGTCGGCAAGCTTCTCTTCGTTATGTGTCGCAGAGCATTCTTCAATAAATTTGCCGAGATTATTCTTTGCTTCGGCCAGTTTACTGGTGAGGTCGCTAACAGTCTTCAACTCGCGCTCAATTTGCGGCGGAATACTTCCTACAGCTTGCTTTAATTGAGCAACAGTTTGTGCTGAGTTGCCTAATTGAGCGATAGCGGCCGGATAAACTTCGTTCGAAATCATCTCGTGCAATGTTTCAAGTTCAATCATGCGAACTTTGATATAGCGCTCTAGCTTCACATTGTAGCGGGCCTCTACTTCCTCGCCACGGTGGACGCCTACAGCAGCAAGCATATCCTTCGCAGCTTTTTCCTTGATGGGTTTTAGCGCGTCAGGAGTTGTCCTAAGATTTGGTAGCCCACGTCTTTCGGCCTCTTTATGCCATTCTTCGCTGTAGCCGTTGCCGTCAAAGCAGACTTTTTTGGTTTCATTGAATGTATCAACAATGACTTTGAGTACATCGTCATTTGATGGGCGCGATGAGATTTTACGCAGACGCGCGTTCAATTCATTCAGAGAAGTTGCGACTGCTGCATTGAGATAAGTAAGCGACGGTGAAATAGATGCCGAAGCGCCGACAGCGCGGAATTCGAATTTATTGCCAGTAAATGCAAAAGGAGAAGTCCGGTTGCGGTCCGTATTGTCACGAGCAATCACTGGTACCCGTGCTAGATCGAGATTGATCTGACGTGCACGGTCGGAAAGACTGCTGCCGCTTGCTGAAGTTAATTTTTCAACCACTTCGGTCAAAGTATCACCTAAGAAGCAGCTGATGATTGCTGGTGGTGCTTCGTTCGCGCCGAGACGGAAATCGTTGCCGGCAGAAGCAATACTCATACGTAGCAGCTTCGAATGATCGTGAACGGCTTTGACGGTAGCGGCCAGGAAGAATAGGAATCGAATATTATCGAGTGGATTATCGCCTGGCTCAAGTAAGTTATGGCCAGCACTATCTGCCATCGACCAGTTTACATGTTTGCCTGAGCCATTGATGCCGGCGTAGGGTTTTTCGTGAAATAAAGTAATGAGCTTGTGACGGCGAGCTACCGTTCTAAGCACTTCGATCAATACTTGGTTGTGATCGGCAGCAACGTTCGCATTTTCGAAAATGGGTGCCACTTCGCATTGGCTTGGCGCAACTTCGTTGTGGCGTGTTTTACAAGGCACTCCCAGTTTGTACAGTTCATGCTCGGCTTCCATCATAAATGCTAAAATGCGAGGTTTGATCGAGCCAAAGTAATGATCTTCAAGCTGTTGACCTCGTGGTGGGCTACGACCTAAAAGGGTGCGGCCTGCTAACATCAGATCCGGTCGTAGGTTAAATAAAGCCTCATCAACAACAAAATATTCTTGCTCAGGGCCAGCTGTCGCGATGACGTGACGAATATCGTTATGACCCAAGAGCTTTAGTGATTCGACGGCTGCAGCGTTCAGGGCGCCTAAAGATCTCAGGAGAGGGGTTTTTTCGTCCAAAGCCTCGCCATTGTAGGAAATAAAGAGCGACGGGATGCATAGAGTCAGGCCATTTTCGCTTTCCATTAAGAACATCGGTGAGCTTGCGTCCCAAGCGGTATATCCACGAGCTTCGAATGTTGCGCGCACGCCGCCAGATGGGAATGACGAGGCATCAGGCTCAGATTGAATCAGTTCCATACCCGTGAAACGCTCGACAGCATTGCCCTTACGGTCAAGGCTGAAAAAACTATCGTGTTTCTCTGCGGTGGTGCCGGTTTGCGGTTGGAACCAGTGGCAGTAATGCGTTGCGCCTCTTGACTGGGCCCATTCACGGACTGCATCAGCAACCTTGTTGGCGATCTCGCGGCTAAGAGGAAGATTGCTAGTTGCGTACTCTTTTAAAACTGCGATATCTGCAGCAGAAAGTTTCTTTTCCATCTGCTCGAAACCGAAGGTGTTGCAGCCATAATACTCGCTCGTTTTGAGTTCGAGTTCATGGGTCTTGCCATAGGTTTTTGTGAATTTCCTGGTCGTCCTGGACCCCGCCGTCTTTAACGCTTCAAACCTTGCCGCAGCCCGTGTTGTCATGGTTCCCCCTAAAAATAATTTGGTCCAGAATCCGCAAAACAATAAATCGATGTCTTCGCGTCAATCTGGTGAGGATTTCGACGAAAACAATAACTTTTTAACTATGAAGAGCCGGAAAAACGGACGAATTCAAAGAATCCGAAAGACGCGGCATTGAAGCAAAAAAATAAGCTTTCAATGGGTAGACTTTATACCCTGAATACGAACTTTGATGCAATGCGAAAAGAGTTTGATTTTAGATTATTTTGTAGATGGTTTTTTTAGGGCTCTCAGTGCCGCAATAAGCGGTCTAGTTGACGATCCACATCTTCGATGGATGTTGATGTATCGATAATTTCAGTTGATCTGCGCGCTTTTTCATCAATAGGCATCTGGGCACGGAGCATGGCTTCTGCGTGAGGCCGGGACAGTGCTCCGGCGGATCTCTTTATAAGACGCTCTATTTGCTGCTCTGGCGAACAAAAAGCACACCAAGTCGCCGCAAAATCCTCCCCCCGTCCCGTTTCATGGATCAGGGCGGCCTCATAAAAAAAAGTGCCAGGATGCTGCCACACGCTGCTTGCCTGTACTTCCCGATAAAATTCATCGCGAATAAGCGGATGCATGATGCTGTTCAATCTTGTTCTTGCTTCCGGGTCTTGGGCAATCAGTTCGCGCATTCTGCTGCGATTCAGCATCCCGTTTTCCTGAACAAGGTCATCGCCAAATGCAAGGCGAATCTGTTCTAAACCTTTTGTTCCAGGTTCCACAACGGCGTGGGCACAGCGATCCGCATCAAAAACAATAAAGCCGCGCGCACTCAGCATCCGAGCGATTGTGGATTTGCCTGAGGCGATGCCGCCGGTCAGGGCTATGCAATACTTTTTTACAAATGTCGCGATTTCTTCTTCTGTTTCTGTTGATACTGTCATTTTAAAGATCCCAGGCGACACCAAGTTTGAGCGCACCAGGATCGCCTTGAGCCACTGGTACGCTGTAGCCAGCATACCAGATTGCATCATCTGTTGAAGTGATAGATTGGGGAACGGTGAGCGGAGATTCAAAGGCTAAAAGTGGTCGATGATCTTGATCAGGAGCAAGGTACAGAGATAATTTCGCTCTTTTAGAAGATTTTTTTGTTTTGGGGGTGGGTGGAAACAAGAATGCGTCAGCAACGCCTAACGCCCAAGCTCCGCCAAAAACAGCCATCGACATGGTGACATTCTGTTGTGTTTTCGCAATGACTGCTTTACCTGCCGATTCTTTCTTTGCGGTTTCTTCATCAAACGCAGCTTGATCAGACGTCGTTTCGCGCTCAATGTTTCGTTGCTCGATAAGAGTGTTTAACTCAGTCTGTCTCGCGGCGACAGCGTCAGAATTTGTTTTATAAAAATACAAACCACCCACTTGTGCACCCAAGAATATAAGGCCCTTTACGGTGCTTCCTTGGCAGAATTGGCCTGTCCCAAAGGGCAACAATTTTATAAATGCCGAGCAGTCAGCAGATTTTTTTGCAGACGAGGATTTTTTATTCCTTGATTTCCGCTCCGACGGGGGATTCATCGGTGGCGGTGATCCGATATTTTCAGGGGGTAATGTCGATACACCTGGGCTTGTCGGTTCTAATGGCGGAGCAAGACCCGGATCGTATGCTGGCATTTGCGGTTGTTGAGGGTAAGCACCGCCTGAATAAGGAGCGTAAACAGTCGGCGGGGCCGGTTGTTGATAAGGTGCCTGATAACCATACGGTGAGGGCGGCCCATATTGAGGTTGAGGGGGATAGTAGGCCTGCGGATACGTTGGTTGTTGTTGGTACATCGGTTGCTGCTGATACATAGGTTGTTGTTGAGGAGCTGCATACATGGGTTGTTGATACGGCGACGCATAGGCGGCAGGTGGCAATAAAGGTTGCGCTGGCGCTGCTGGTGGAGCGATGGACTGAGCTTGAGTTGCAGGATTTGGTTGATAAATTGGGGCCTCCGGAATCGCACTAAAATCATCTGCTGAACCTGGTTCTGACGCAAAGAGATCAGTATTCTTTTTGTTTGCACCGATTTTCTTAACTTTTGAGGCTCCTGAGGTCGGTGGAAGCGGAATTCCCTTCGGGGATTCGTTTGCGACAACTTTTGGTGCTGGAGGAGCTTTGGGTTGCGGTTTTTCTAGATTGACCGTCAAGGTATTTGCGGTCAGCGCCACAACATTAATTTTTACCGCTTTTTTGATATAACCACTAGCTGAGATCTCAAGAATAACCTCGCCCGGTTGCACTTCGATATCTGTTCCAGCGGTACCATAAGCGATGCCATCAACGCTAATTTGTGCGTTTGCAACGTTACTCACAACACTTACCAAGGTTTTTTTCGATTTCACGACCTTAGGAGGTGCAGATGTAGCGCTACGTGAAGTTGGTGGAACGGTGTTTTGAGACGGCTGTTTGGCTGTTTTGGCAGGCGAATTGCCGCCTTTTAGTCGGTTAAAGAACGGGATCACCGACTCATCGGCAACTTCACTCTCCAGAAGCTTTACCTGCGGATTGAGTTTTAACGCGATCCTGAAAGCAGTCGATGCCTGCGATTCTTTCTTTTGCATGTACTGAGCTACGCCTAAATATTTAAGAGCCTCGGCTTTCTCTTGAGGCGATTTACCTGCTTTGTATGCTGCCAAGAGTTTTGATTCGGCACTGGCATAATTGCCACTAAGAAGGAGTGACTTACCTGCTTTCCAAGACTGAGCGGCACTAGGAACGCTGATCAATAGAATAGATGTGCTAAAAATGGTCCATAGAATGATCATGCAAGTGCGCGAAGAGATCGCAACTTTGCAGTTATTCTTAAAATGGAGCCAAATAAAGGACATCAGTTCGATTCCTCCTTATACTCGGCGCTAAAGGTAATTTGAGTGTCGCTTCCAGTCATATCGATGCGTCGTTTTCGCAACTCGGATCCATGTTGCATCGTAACTTCATAGATACCGCGGTCTAAGGCTAGTGTTTGCGAACTGCTGCTTAAGATAAATGTTTTGGTAGCTCTGGTCTCATAGTTGGCGATGGTTACAGTGACAGGTGGAGCGTTCGTAGTGAGTGTAAGTCGATAAGAAGACGGCTGTGCCTTGACGGTTTCACGGCTTAATGCGAAGGGTCCTAGGCGTTTTTTATCGCCAGGATTGACCGAGATATATTCGGTTCGCGTTGTAAATCCAGATCTCTTTAATTCAATTTTTATTTTTCCTGAAGATAGTTCGAGCCATTCACTCGAAGTGCCAGCATCATTGGTCGTCCCCATACGTCGACCATTGATAAAGATTTCTGCCGCCGGATTGGCACTAATACTTAAGGAGGCTTTGCCAGTTTGAGGTTCTTTCGGTTTTACTGATGGTTTGATTGTCGGGCTCGTTTCTAAACTGTTGTCCTCGTCATCATCATCTTCGACAGTCTCACTAACAGTTGTTACCGGGATTTTTTGAGTGGGCCGTAACTCTGCCGCTGGCATCATTGTCGGTTGAGTAGAGGGACGCGGTTTACGAGGTATCGTGGTGATCGTATTCTTACGATCACCTACCGGCTCAGCTCTTCTTTCTGTTTTTGGGTCCTGCTTTTGCTTAACAGCTTTTTCTGGTTGGGGAGTCGGAAGCGGCGATTCCTCGGCCCGTTTTGGTAATTCTGCTGTTTTCTGAGCAATCTGGTTCTTGGGTTCAGCGACTGGTTTTATGCGATGTGGCTTGTTCGTATGAGCAACATTCGTTGGTAATGTTGGTAACGAAATATGTATTTTTTCGCCAAAGAGCGTAAAGAAAATAAATCCAAGGGCTAGCACAATCACAAAGATGAAAAACTTCGAGTAAGATTGCGCAACTTCAACTTCACGGTGGACGACATACCGAGCCTGCATTCGATGTGGCACTCTTGGTAGCGAACGCTGATGCCGTGGCGGAGATGCATGTCGACCCTGTGCAGGCTCGGAACGCGCTGCTTTTTGTTGAGGCCGCTGAGCTTGTTTGATCTGTTTGGCAACCGGCTGATCGGGACGTTGCTGATGCCTTCGCTCTGGTAAATGCGCCATCATCGCATCGGATGCCACTGCAGCTTTGCGGCTGATATGTGGAATCGCGCTGCGTGGAAGTGCGTGATCCCGCCTTGCCGGCGGAGGCGGAACTGCGTGTGCAGGATGGGGCGCGATATTTGTTTTTGATGCTGGGATTGCAGGAACAAAGGCTACAGGTCGATCGATAGCGGCTTCGTTATGGGCTTGCACTAATTTCTGAGTGGCCTGGTTTTTACCAACAGTGCCGTTATTTGGCAAACGCATCGCTGCGTCCATTCGTGATTGCGGTTGAATAAGCTGGGTTGGCAAGGCCACCATGACGGTCTTTTGAACTAATTTTGCCAGACGTTCGCCGTAACTTTTCGGATCCCGGAAGCAGCGATCCAGCTCGGCATGACTGGTTTCGAAGCCATTTCGTTCTAAAAACTTATCGATAATGCCACCCACTGTATCTGTAGACTGCGGGCGGTGTGCAGGGTCCAAGGACATCATGCTGACGATAAGATCGTTAATCTCAACGGGTAGATGCTCTTTCAAAAATCTTGGATGCTGATACTGACCGGTTAAAATTTTCATCGCGACATCAGCCGTCGATTGACCTGAGAACGGGAGGCGCCCGGTAATGAGTTCATAAAATAAAACACCGAGGCTATAAATATCGCTGCGATGATCAACATCTCGGCCACGGACTTGCTCAGGCGACATATAGCTCGGCGAACCCATAAACATTCCGGTCTGAGTCATCGACGTGTTCTGACGCATTTTCGCGATACCAAAGTCCATAAGTTTGATGACACCGTGCTGGGTGATCATCACATTGTCTGGCTTAACGTCGCGGTGCACGATTCCTTCAGAATGAGCTAGGGCTAAGGCTTTGCAGGTCTCACGTACGATGCATGCAGCAATCACTGGATGCAGCCAGCCGCCGGGTGCAGTTTCAACAATTTGGCCAAGATTTCGTCCGTGAATTAATTCGGTTACGATCCAAAGTTGGGGCGAGTTCGCTCCCGAGTAATCATAAACTTTCAAAATATTGGGATGATCGAAGCCGCTAATGGCGCGTGCCTCATGCTGGAAGCGGGTTCTGATATCTTGATGAGATTGAAATTTTTCGCGCAGAAATTTTACGGCAACGTTGCGGCCGAGCTTATCGTCTACCGCGAGGTACACGATCGCCATTCCGCCTTCGCCTAATTTGCGAATCACTCGATATCGATCACCGATCATTGAGCCGAGCATCTCGGTTCACTCCGTTCCACAGATTGCCAAAAAAGCCTATGCCTCTTTGGTACTTATCGGCAGAAAGGGGGCAAAACTTGAATACCTTATGTCGGATCGTGGGGGAGGATGTCGTGGAAGCTAGTAAAGCGTTTTTGTGGGCTATAAAAGCGTAAATTGCTAACTCGCGAAGTATAAGTGCAGGCAAAGCCCTCAACTTGGTGGGCAAATCGACTTCGTTCCAATCCGACCTTCATCAGCTCGCCCCAGACCGGATGAAGGGCGTTTTCTTTGGCATTTAGCAGGTCTTTAATCTCTTGTTCGAGTGTCACGATAACCGGCAATTTTTGCTGAAGCTTCTCGTCGTTTTTTTCTTTTTCTTTTTCAAGATGATGAAATTTCTTCTGATCGCCGTGGCGCGTTGCAATCTGCATATGGCGCTTGATGGATGCAAGCTTAGATCTGACTAATTGGACTTCTTCGTCGAGGGCCTCGCGTTCGTGGTTCTTAAGTTGGATATTATGAAATAAACTCTTCAATTCCTGAAGTTGTTCAATCTCATGTTCTAATTCTTCCACCACCAAGAGCGTTCGCCAATTGAGTTTTCCCTTAGACTGCATGATGTCGCCGAAAATATGATCGCCGACGTACAGGATTTCATCGCCGCGAAATCGCGTCAAATTTTGGAATAAATTGGCATTTCCACCTAAATAAACGCGCCCTGGATGCAGAGCACCAGCGTGAGTTTTCAGAAGATTAGTGTCGGTCATGACTTCATAAAAGGGCTGGCTACCAGTAAAAAAGCCTGGTTTCCCAGAACCTACGATCACATACTGAAAATAATCACGCCAATTTGGAATTTCATCGCTTTCGCCACTGAGGATGTGACGCATCATAATATCGGTATATTCCCAACCAGAATTCGTGAGAAGGAATAAAGTTTTTCCACCATCGATCAGTCGCAATAATGCCGTTGCTAAATGTTTGTCGCGTTTTACAAATTGGTCGGGATTCGCGGTGACAAGATTCTTGATGCTACCATCCGCATGACTGAGGTCGATAAATTTTCGAAGATCCGCGTAAATCTCACGATAACTTTTTTGAATTTTACCGGGATTTTCGTCCATATAATCGACAATTTCAACAAATAACTGCACTTCACTGAGCGAGAAAAAAGTGTCGACTGACAAAAATTCATGAGCTTTAAACGAGTTGCTATTGTAGAGTTTGTGTCGCAGATCTTTTGGCAATGGCTTGGTGCCGTGAAATGCAATTTTGCAATACTTATGTCCATCGACTTTAAGTAAATTGCCCCTCTCCATATCGACTAATAGACCGCGGATGAGGAAATTAGGCTTAAATGCAAGCGTGCTCAGCTCTTCGGGATAACCTGCTTCAATAAATTTTTTGAGAGTCTCGCGAAAAGCCAGTGTCTCAAATGCCTCGCGGTTATACATAATCAATGTGTGATCCATATCAAAACCAATTGCTTTGATGCGGTCCATATTTAGCGAGCGATTCACGTAAACTCGTTGAGATTTATCTAACTTTGAGTATGGACCTGGCATAGACTATTCCTTAGGTGCACCGGTAAATTTGATTCCCACTTGAACCCGTAACTTTCCAGCTAAATCCATAAACCTGCGGCTGTAAACCACTTCGGCAGAGGCTTTAGTATAGGGCTTGCCATCGATAATGACGCGGATATCTGGCAGTTTTGTTCCGGGTTCAAAGAGTTTACTCGCGACGTTCATGCGAATAGAAAGTCCGGTCGCAGACATGTCCATGACAGACCGTCGAACCTTTGTGCGTTTGTCGTACGGATTGACGAGTTCTGCAACGACGCGCTCTTCTGGCGCGAACATAAAACGCTCGGATTGTCTGGTTTCTTCGATAACAGAGTTATCTTGAATCAAAAAAGACATAAGCGGTCCGCGAGGGCCAACAACGGTCGATTGTAAACGCAGCATTTTACACTGCAAAAAGAACTTATCACCTGCACTGAAGCGACGAATATATTCTGGTCTGACCATATTCTCTAGAAATAGCTCATTGCCTTCCATGCGTTTTATAACAGTCTGGAAGGCAATATTAATTCCAGAACTGCTAACAAAAACAGGAATCCGTTTGTTGAGACAGTCGACGAGAAGCGCTTGGGCTTCGGGTGGTAGCATGCAATCTCCTCGAGCGTCCTTACTGATCTGTGTCTTTTGTAAAAGCAATATCGGCAAAGCGATCGGTCATACGACTGACGCGCTTTACGCCGGGAAATGCCCAGGTTACGTCAAAACGAATAACATTGCGGCTTTCCGAGTATTCTTTCATGCCCGAACTATTTTCAACCATGAGATATGATCCGGAAAATCGCAAATTAGCATTCTGATTCCAGTATACACCGGCCTGCATCAGGGTGCCACTATCGCTGCGATTGCATTTACTAACCGGGTTGTCGTCGGCCAGTTTCAAACTGCTCGGATTGGAGGTAGGAATGCCGCCATTCGAGGAGCAATCCCCTTGCTTAATACGAGGAAGTTTATAACCATCTTCATAAAACCCCACCGCGGCATTCACTCCTAAACCTTTCCAGATAATATAATCCGCGCCAAGGATGGCACCTTTGCGGGTGTAATCGAGCCAAAAGTCATTAAAAATAAATTCGTACTGGAATGCCTCAATAGAACCAGAAAGTTGCCACGCGGGAAACTCCATTGAATGACTAAGACCAAAACTAATCGCTCGTTCGCCAGTGTCACCAGTAAAGTCGTAGGTTTTGTTGCTGTGGTCGGGACTATTATTGTGAATTTCTTTGCGAATATAGAGATAGGCAAGGCTGCGCTGATCATCAGTCCAAGCCCATCCCAACCACGGAATCAGCATCGTTGTATCGGTCATACTCACAACGATACGAAGGTCGTTATCGTCGGGACTCGGGAAAAAACTACTTCCGGCACGTTGATAGTCGACACGCGCATACGCGCCTAAGAAGAGTTGGTCGGTGAATTGGCGTCGAATATCACCGAATAACTGATGACTCCGCTCAAGCAGGTCACCACGGATAGGAAATGCTTGCAGATTGAAAGGGTCGCTAAACCAGTTCGTTAAAACATCTAGATCGGTATCCCAATGCTGGCGATAGGAATATCCTGCAAATGCGGTGGCATATTTTTTTCGAATCGGGCCGATGCCGAGCGAAGCATTTACTAAGAATGCATAATTTCCCTCTTCTTTTTGGTCTAAAGCCCCACTCTCAGAGGGTTGATATCCTTGAGTTTCGTCAGAAAGAATGCCCGTTTGAATAGACCAGAAATGGGGGACGTTAAAAAGCGACAAGCGATTGTACTTATAGAGAGTCAGATCTGGATCAGGCCTCTCATCGGCTTGAATGTCGTCTAAGCGCTTGCCCGATTCAAGGCTCTGTAAAATACTTTGCGCGATGGCTTTCTGCGATCCTTGCGGGAACCTCTGGAGATAGTTCGATGCCAAATACTTAGCTTTCGCATCTTCTTTTTCTTTGTAGGCGCTAACTGCCAGTTCTATCGTAGCTTTCGAGCCGCTTTCATCATTGAACCAACCTGCGTACTCCCAATAACGCTGTGCAACTTTTTCCATGCCAAGTAAACTAAAGCAAAGACCTTGATAGTAATAGTTGTAGCTACGTTCTGGGGTAAGTTGTTCGACCCGCTGTAATGTTTGCTGAGCGCGTCGTGGTTGACCGGCATGATAGTACGCAGCACCGAGTTGGCCCCAAGCAGCGTAATCATGCGGTAAAATCCGTAAATATGCTTTGTAGGACTCGATCGCTTTATCAAAGTTTAAAGTGGTAAATTGATTTCGAGCATTCTGTAAGATCGTGCTGGCATTGCCAGATGACGCTGGCGTCGTTGATTTATTTGTGCGGCTGGGATTTATTGCAGCGTAGGCTCGCGGTGTCAGCCAATTGATTGCAAACAGAACGCAGGTTAAACTAATTAAAATGGTCTGAAGGAAATATCCCATGACGATCGCAGATTCAGGACAGCATAAAATCAGCAGGAACCAGGTCTCCGGGGTGTATGCCGGAGTGCATCTTGCTGGACCCAATGCGCGTAAATCCGCGGTTGTTCTCCTTGAATCAGTTGGTGATCACGTTTGTTTTTCATCATTATACGAAAAGATTGGCTCCGTGGGCACTCTCTTTTCTGATGAGCGCATTTTAAACATCCTAAGAGAGCATTCTTCCCTGAAAGGAATCATGGTGGATTGCCCAGTGACGGAGCCGCCCTGTGTAGAATGTGAGCGACCTATTTGCCCAGGTGTAGTCCGTTGTGACGATGTGACGGTAGCGATGATGCTATCGATTGAGCAGCAGCGAGGCCGAAAGGGTGCCCATAAACTTCGTCCCCTTAATCCGCAGAATCAGCGTTTATGGGATGTCATGTATTCGCGCGGGGGAACATTTGGCACCTTAGAACCAAGCTACAGCGCGAACTTGGCGCCGTTGGTGGTTCGTGCGAGAACACTTCAACGTCGCTTACGCGCGATCTATCCAGGACTTAATTTACGTGAAACGAACATTCCCATTATCGCATCGCAGTTGGGTACGATTCTCGACGGCGATGACTGGGGAGTGCGGTATCGCAGTTTTGAACATGGTCGAAAAGTACGCAGCCGGATCTTATCTTCACTTATGGTTGGCACTATTGCTCCCCTGACCATTGAGGTTCCTAAAGAAGCCGTGTCACAAATCGTTGCCTCAGTTGAGGTCTTTCATGCGTTCATGGCCGCCTGTATGGGAGTGTGGCGAACTAAAGGCTATGCGTCGCCCCCATCTCCATTTTTTGAGGAGAATCCAGGCTGGGTGGATATCATCCAGACCGAACATATTGTGCGCCAGGAATGAAAATAAGGGCTAATCTTATTGAAATTCTCCAACATTTACGAGATGATGATGCATTGTAAATCTCACGGGAAATCCCATGTCCTCTAGTCATGCAAAAGGTGTTGTTGCGGCGCCGGAGGTGCTTCGTCGCCGCATTGAAATCGCTCGCGGTGAACACCCGGCCGATCTCGTTGTGCGTGGCGCGTCATGGCTTGATGTTTTTTCTGGTGTTTGGCGCAGGGGTGATATCGCGCTTGCTGACGGAATTGTTGTCGGCGTCGGTGAAACCTACACAGCGCATCAAGTGATTGATGCCGATGGTTTATATATTGTTCCTGGATTTATTGATGCCCATGTCCACATTGAAAGCTCGATGATGACGCCCGATCAGTTTGCGAGGGCAGTCTTGCCACGCGGAACAACAACTGTTTTCTGGGATCCCCACGAGATCACAAACGTCAAAGGGAAGAGCGGACTTGATTGGGCCTTGGCTTCCACCGAAACCTTAGCGGTTGATGTTTTTGTGATGGTGCCTAGCTGTGTGCCAAGTACATCTCGGGAGATGAAGCTTGAGACTTCTGGCGCTGCATTGATGGCTGCAGATTTAGCTCCTTATGTAAATCATCCCCGTGTTCTCGGTTTGGCAGAGATGATGAATTGGCCGGGTTTACTATCTGGCGATAAAGATGTGTTGATGAAACTTTGGAATTTTCAAGAACTGCGGCGGGACGGCCACTGCCCGGGCTTAAAAGGCAAAGACTTAAATGCCTACGCAGTTGCGGGTATACACTCTTGTCATGAATCGACCACTGCCGCAGAAGCTGACGAAAAGTTGTCAAAAGGGATTCATTTATTGGTACGCGAAGGATCTTGTGCCAAAGATGCAGATCGATTGTTACCACTTTTAACGCAGAGAAGTGCGACATCGATTGGCTTTTGTAGCGATGATCGTAATCCCCTTGATATCGAAGACGATGGGCATTTGGATTGCATTGTAAACAAGGCTCTCAAAGCGGGCCATGCCGCAGAAGATGTATTTCGATCTGCAAGTTACGCCTCTGCAAAAATTTACGGCCTTGAGAACCGCGGAGCCATCGCGCCTGGGTATATTGCCGACTTGGTCTTTGTGAAGCGCAATGATGAGGCAAGCTGGACGCGTGGTGTGACGGTTGTGGATGTTTTGAAACGCGGGAAAAATGCACGGACAGTTATTTCTGAGATGGACGCAAAACCAGCTCAAAAAATGCCGTTTCCTGGAAGAAATTTAAATCTTAAAAAAACTCAAATAGACAGTTCTGATTTTAGGGTCTCCGCCCAAAAATCAACTCCATCTGCCACGTGTCATGTGATCGGCATGCGACCAGGACAGATTATTACGGATCGGGTTTCTTTAAAATTGACGGTCCATGATGGCAGTATATGTGCGGATCTAGACCAAGATGCGTTAAAGATAGCAGTCTTTGAGCGCCATCATGCTTCAGGAGATCATGCTGTCGCCTTTGTCCAAGGAATGGGGCTCAAAAATGGCGCGATCGCAACGTCGATCAATCACGACTGCCATAATATTATTGTGACAGGATCGTCGGATGAGTTGATGGCAAGAGCAGTTCGTGAGCTTGTTGAGATGGACGGCGGTATTGTGGTGGTTGCTTCCGATCGACCTTCCGAGCGCCTTGTGCTGCCGATTGGAGGCTTAATGACCAACCAAATGCCCCATACAGTAGGTGAGGCTTTGCGGAGACTCAAAGCTTTGGCTTATCACTGTGGTTGTAGGCTCGAAGAACCTTTTTTACAATTATCATTTTTGGCATTACCAGTGATTCCGACGCTCAAAATTACCGATCAAGGATTGGTCGACGGCGAAACGTTTCAATTAATTCCTGTCATGGAGGACAAATAACTATGTGTGAACTGATCCGTAAAATTCAAAGTGTGCTAGAAGCGGGCGCTATGGATGAAGCAGCTGTTCATGTCATTCAGGATGCGACTTTAAATTTCATTCCTGAATTTCAAAAAGCGATTTGTCACCGCAGCTTAGAGGCGGGGCGGTATTTACTTTATAAAGATCCAACCCATGGTTTTGTCGTGATGATGCTAGTCTGGAATCGCGGTGATATGACTCCTATTCACGCCCATGGTACCTGGGGTATTGAGGCTGTCATCCAAAATCACGTGCGCGTGACCAACTATACTTATTGTCAGAAGAACCCAAAAGAAATCGGCAGTGTCGTCTTACCGGCTGGTTCAGTGGCGTATGTTTTACCGCCCGATGCGGATGTTCACACCGTCGCTCAATGGGGAGATCGTCAAGCAATCACCGTCCATATTTATGGCAAAGAACTCAAGGAAAACATAATCTTCAAACCAGGTCAGGGTTTTCATCCGTCGCCCGTAACTTGCCGCGAGCTTGACCTTGAACTATTTGATTTGGCAAAATCGATAATACCTCCTGGAAAGCTCAGTGCTTTCATTAGCGCTTAATGCCTCTTTGCTGGGGCAATTCATAAGTATTTTTTAGGATGCTCATTTCACCATAAGACTCTACCGATAGATTTCCCGAATGAAATGGAAACTTTGGGAGAGCCTTTATGACTGCCGCTAAACAGAGCGTTTCAACTTCTTTCCGCAAGCATCTTAAGAAAGGTTTACCTGTCTTAGGTATATGCTTTCTTTTGAATAGTTTGATGCTTGGCTTCCTATGGGCTCACTATACGGGGCGGCTTGGTAAGTTTGGTGATGTTTTTATCACACTAGAAAATAAGCTTCTTGATATGCGCTTTGTGATGCGCGGGCCAGTCAAGCCTAGCAATAAAATTGGTATTCTTGGTCTAGATGAGAAATCGATTCAAAAATTTGGACGCTGGCCTTTTACGCGTGGTATTTATGAGAAAGCCTTCCAGAATCTCAAGGCTGCCGGAGTCGAATGGATCGGATTCGACGTTGTCTGGGATATGCCTGAGCGCCCCTTGCTTGCCGATGCCTGGCAAAATATTGAAGCGCTTCACAAAGACAAAACAAAGAATTCCGATGAAAATTGGCAGCGACTTGTGCAGATGAGCCAAGCCGGGGTTGCCGACGAATCCGTTGCGCGAACAATTACAAACTACGAAAAAATTGTTCTAGGTTACATGTATTACGGTGACGGCGAGAAAGAAGCGATTGAAGCGCTCGGAAAAAATAAATTTACGACCTTACCAACGATGTTGGACTCCGCTATTGCGGCGGTTATCTTACCCGATGGTGTCGACCTGGCTCATTACGTCGACCTGCGGGTGGGTGCGGTTGTTGGCAATACGCCTTTTATTTCTAAAGCGGGCAAAAATTTTGGCTTTTTTAATAATGACCCCGAAGGTACAGATTCGGTTGTAAGAGCTGTGACCTTAGTTAAAACGGCTGACGGCAATCTTATGCCATCGATGTCGCTAAAAATGGCGGCAAGTATGACTGGTCGTGAGATTGTCACGGTATTTGACCGAGTCGGTGTCGAAGAAATCATGCTTGTGAATAGCGATAACGATAAGGACGTGATCCGAATCCCTGTTGACCCACTCGGTGGTGGAAGGATTCTGCTAAATCACCTTGGGCCAGCGAATACCATCCCAACGTTTAGTCTTGCGGACGCTTACAACAACACATTTACTGCGAAAGAACGTAAGATTCTAAAGGGTATGAGCCTTATGATGGGCCCGACTGCTATGGCTATCAACGATATGCGGGCTAATCCTTTTGAATCGACCTTTAACGGCGTCGAGCATCACGCAGCGGTCATTGATAATATCGTGAGTCAGAGATTCTTTAGACGGCCTGTGGACATTTATCGAACAGAGATGCTTGTTGTGTTAACGATCGGCATTGTCTTTTCGATCCTTTTGACATTCAGTAGTGCGGTGACTTCTGCTCTTTTTGCCATCCTGGTATCGATGGGATATTTCTATTTAGATCGTCATTTTTGGTTTAATAAGGGCATTTGGGTCTATATGGGGATGCCCTATATCCAGATCAGCGGACTGTTTGTTGCGGTCACACTGTATAAGTATTTTACCGAAGAACGGGAAAAGAAAAAAGTTAAGGGTGCCTTCCAGCATTATCTTTCTCCGGACGTTATGAATCAGGTTCTTGATAATCCTGAGATGCTTAAACTTGGTGGTGAACGTCGTGAGTGTACTGTTTTCTTTTCGGATGTTCGTGGTTTTACGACAATTTCCGAATCGTTGTCGCCCGAGAAGCTTTGCGAACTTATGAATGATTATCTATCTCCCATGACAGATATTATTCTGCGTTCAGGCGGTGTGCTGGATAAATATATCGGTGACGCAATTGTTGCCTTTTGGGGGGCGCCGGTAGAGCTCCCAAATCAGGCTGATGTTGGAGCGCGTGTCATCTTGGAGATGATGGAGCGTCTGGAAATTATTCGTCGAGAATTTCCTGCTAAGGGATTCCCAGTGATTGACATAGGATGCGGATTGAATACAGGTCCGATGTCAGTTGGAAATATGGGATCTACGGAACGTTTCGCCTATACGGTTATGGGCGATGCCGTTAACTTGGGTGCGAGACTCGAATCCATTACGAAAGAATACGGCGTGCGCTGTATATTGAGCGAATACACCGTAGCCAAATTGGCGGATCGTAAAATCTACTTCCTGCGTGATATGGATGATATTGTCGTGAAGGGTAAGAAAGATCCGGTGAAAATATTTGAATTGATTCATCCGATGATTCTTCCGGGGGAACAAGCCGTTCAAGACCTCCTCGGCGAGTTTCATTCTGGGCGAGAGGCATACCGCGCCCAGAACTGGGCGAAGACCAGGCAGCACTTAGAAAACTGTTTGAAGATCAGACCTACCGATGGGCCAGCAATGATGTATTTGGAGCGGGTCGAGGAGATGGAAAAACTGCCGTATATCGAAAATTGGGACGGAGTTCACGTCTTTAAACACAAATAAACGGCGAAAAATTATCGGTTACTCAACGCTAGCTGCGAAATCATCTAAATCTCGCGACAGACCGTTAAAAAAACCGTTTAGCGTTCGAGGGTCGCTTAAAAGCGAACGATGGCCATTCCAATAGTCGTAGGTAGACAGCCAAGGAATATCAATATTCCAGGATGCAGCGGCAATAGGCCCCGAGCGTAAATAAGGCATGGTTGTCTGATAAAAATTAGTCCAATTGCCATCGACGGTCGAACGAATACTCGGTTCCAGGTCGACTAAATCGCGAGGAGCACGGTGACAATCATCAGGTGAGCTTGTGTTCCATGACGGTATCGAGTTACGAGCAACATTATTTACAAACTGATGACTAGGACAGAGGCTATAGCTAATCGGATCGACGGTGTAAAGCTGCCTGACCTGAATGCGGGGATTGTT
>CAZUYQ010000041.1:0-16715 GCA_964624705.1 uncultured Polynucleobacter sp. | reverse complement strand
GCAGTGCTGCGCATAGCAAACCAACCACCGTGACTGTGGCCGACAAAATACACCTGGAGCGGCATAGCGTAGCCCTGCTGCTCCAATGCCACAGCTTCAGTCTCGAGATCTTGAATCAATTGATAAGGGGCTGTGTAGGCTGAAATTTCGGAGGTCGTTCTGCGAGTGCGATCTGCATTCACATAAGTGCGGTACATATGCTCGACTTCGTCCAATGGGTGTTCGAAAATTCCAGCATCAAAGCAGTGGTAGTATGTGGCGTAGTCGACGGCCAGATTTTTATTCCTTGTTTTCGCTGCCTCGACGGTTTGAGCAAATTTCGTAATGGGATCGTCGTAACGACGATTGCATGCAAGAAAGCCTTGAGCATAGACGAAGCGAACTGCAATTCTCTTTTGTTCTGACGCAATTGCTTCGCCTACGGTTATTAAGAGTATTAGGACCGTTAAAATAGAATGGAATTTTTTAAAGATGAATTGATTCATAAGGCATGATATATCACGCTCCTATGAGTGCGTCAAAATTTTTTAATGCAGGCTGTTCATGGTTTTTGTGCCTTTAAATACTAAAAAAATGCGCTTTGAGCGAATTAATATTGAGATATCCAATATTTGCAATCTCAAGTGCCCTTTTTGCCCGATTGTCGAACGCGATAAGCAGGTTATGATTCCGGCAAGGTTTTCTCAAGTAGTCCAAGAGGTTGCGCCGTATACGAAAGAAATCGTCCTTCATCTTTTGGGAGAGCCCTTAGGGCATCCCGAGTTTCCACAGATCCTCACTGCCGCAGGCGATGCCGGCGTTCCGGTCAATATTGTGACTAATGGACTCCTCGTCGTCGGTGATCGGGTTCAGGAATTACTACGTCCAATGGTGCGACAGGTAAGCTTTTCCCTTCATAGTTTCGAGGCGAATTTTCCAGGTCAGGATCCTGCAACATATCTGAAACGTGTAAAGGCTTTTATCGACCGTGCATTAGTCGAACGTCCAGATCTATATTTGAATTTAAGACTTTGGGATATCAGTGGTGTTACCAAAGATGAGTCCATTCATAATCAACGCATGCGTGCCCAACTTGCCGAACTATTTGAATTCGCATGGGCCGATGTCGCCGTTGATTTACGGAGACGTAAAAGCTGGCGTATTCGGGGCCGACTTTATTTGCATTTCGATAGTCGATTTGAATGGCCTGAAATGGGTGGCATGATAAGGCAGGAGTTTGGTACCTGTCATGCACTGAAAGGTCATATCGGTATCCACGCGGATGGAACGGTGGTTCCTTGCTGTCTCGACCATAAAGGTGACATTCCTCTCGGTAATATTTTTACGAGTTCGATATCAGATATTCTTAGCGGGCCGCGTGCGACGGCGATGCGGGAAGGATTTCGTCGAGGGATTTTAGTCGAAGACCTTTGTAAAACGTGTGGGTTTATTGAGCGGTTTAAGGCGAAACCGCAAAAAAATAAAAGTTCATTCAAAGTTCGCAACGGAAACTCCCAAAAGGCGGATTTTTCTTCTTCCAGCCTCAGTCTTCTCCAGCAATAATTTTTTTGTGATCTCTCGAATAACGAAGGCGTCGTTGGTATGCATTGGCAGGCTCTGGCTTCTTGTAATTGTTTCGAAATCACTATATTTAACTTTGAGCGTAATCGTCTTCCCTCTAATACTTCGTTTCGCCAAACTCGCGGCCACTTCTTGCGAAATAATTTCTAGCTTTTCGGTAAGAATGTTGAGTGCGTCAATATCCTTAGAAAATGTGTCCTCTTTGCCGAGCGATTTTCGCTCCCTTGAGATTTCCACGGGCCTTTCATCAATTCCGCGAGAACGCTTATATAGCCATGGGCCCATGTTGGGTCCAAGTTTTTCAGTCAGCTCGTCAATAGTAAACGGCCAGATATCGCGACAAAAAACAAAACCTTTTTCGGCAAGCCTCAGGTTCGTTGCAGGCCCAATGCCGTGAATTTTACGCAGGGGAAGGGTCTGCATAAAATCTAAAACTCTTTCTGGTAATAAAACAGTTAATCCATGAGGTTTGTTGATATCGGAGGTGATCTTGGCGAGAAGTTTATTGGGAGCAATTCCTGCAGAGCCTGTAAGACCTGTTTTAGCGAGAATCTCTTCTTGAATTAGTTTTGCAATCTTAATTGCATAAAGACCGAGGTTGTTTGAGGTGACATCTAAATAGGCCTCGTCGAGGGATAGAGGTTCAATAATATCGGTATAATTGCTAAAAATGTCTCTGATTTGAATGGCCGCAGCGCGATATTTTTCGAAGTTTGTCGGAACAAAAATAGCTTGGGGACAAAGGCGATACGCGACTGAGCAGGCCATAGCAGAGCGCACTCCAAATTTCCTAGCTTCATAGCTTGCGGTACAAACAACACCACGTGAATTGGGCGAACCGCCCACGATGACAGGTTTGCCTTTCAAGTTAGGATTATCTCGAATCTCAATCGATGCATAGAACGCATCCATATCAAAATGAATAATCTTGCGCTGTAATAAGGAAGGATGAACGCTTTGCTCCAAAATAAATTTATCCTTAAAATTAGCAGATATAACAAACCTAAAAACAACTATACCATAATAATGTATGGCACCATACACTATTTCATCTTTTCATTATTAAATTTATTAATTTGAAAGAATTGGCAGTTATTCACATCTCATATCGAGCCCAATCAAACGGATGTAAGGTCATCTGTAGGGCCCGCAAAGCCCTACTTGAAAGTGAAGAATGTGGGTAAGTTCTAAGATATTTATCGCTATGCGAAACTAGCCCCTGAAAAATTTTTGGAAACTCAAAACGTCAACGATTGAATCATGACAGTTCTTTCTCATTTTGATTGATTAAAGATTTTAGTAGCTAGACCGACAACCATCTTCAGAGCGCAGTCCTAGGAAAGCAAGAGAAATAATCAAGCGCTGACCGAAAAAATCTTACAATTAACCTTGGGAGAATGAACGATGGCCGAGAACGCTTTAGACATCACGAGTCGGATTGAAGATAAAAAATATTCTGAGACCGAGCTTCGTGTGGCTGACTTAGAAAGTCAAATAGACGCCATCAGTAAATCACAGGCGGTCATAGAGTTTGGTTTAGACGGCATCATTCACAGCGCTAACGAAAATTTTCTCAATACCATAGGCTACACTCTAAATGAAATCAAAGGTAAGCATCATCGGATCTTGTGCGAAGCTAATTATGCATCGTCTCCAGAGTACAAAAACTTCTGGAGCAAATTAAATCGTGGCGAATTTGACTCCGGCGAGTATAAGCGTATCGGCAAGGGCGGTAAGGAAGTTTGGATCCAGGCCTCATACAATCCTATTTTAGATCTTCACGGGATACCTATCCGCGTTATAAAATTTGCTACGGATATAACAGCCGTTAAACTCAAGAATGCTGATTACGAAGGTCAGTTGAATGCGATCAGTAAGTCCCAAGCCATCATCGAGTTTGGTCTCGATGGGATTATTCATTTCGCCAATGAGAATTTTTTAAAGACACTAGGATACACCCTAGATGAAATTAAAGGCAAACATCATCGCATTCTTTGCGATGCAAACTACGCAGCATCAAATGAGTACAAAAGTTTCTGGGAAAAGCTAAATCGGGCAGAATTTGATTCAGGCGGCCGCTATAAGCGGATTGCCAAGGGCGGCAAGGAGGTCTGGATTCAGGCGTCCTATAATCCAATTATGGATCTTAGTGGCCGCCCATTCAAAGTGGTGAAATACGCTTCCGATATTAGCGCGCAAAAACTGAAAGACGCGCAACTTGCCGCGTTAAGTCGAGCCCAAGCAGTGATTGAATTTACTCCAGATGGCATTGTTTTAGATGCAAACGAAAATTTCCAAAAAACATTAGATTATCGCCTCGAGGAAATTAAGGGGAAGCATCATTCGATGTTCTGTTCTCCGGATCTAGTTCAAAGCCATAAATATAAAGAGTTTTGGAGCAAATTAGCGTTAGGTGAGTTTCAATCGGATCAGTTTCTTCGTGTCGCAAAAGGCGGACGTCAGGTGTGGATCCAAGCCTCCTACAATCCCGTTTTTGATTTAACTGGTAAAGTCTTTAAAGTCGTGAAGTATGCGACCGAAATTACCGAGCAAAAAAATGCGCAAATTGACCTGCTAAAAGCGTTAACGGAAACGGCCCAACAGCTGGCTGCCGCTGCAGAGGAGTTGACCGCGACGGCGTCAGCTATGAGCACAAGTGCCGAACGTTCGACATCTGTCGCGAACTCGACGGCAACCGCTTCGGAAGAGGTTTCAAAAGGTGTACGAACAGTCGCCGCTAATACCGAGGAGATGACAGCATCTATCAAGGAAATTGCTCGGAATGCTTCCGAAGCGTCGAGTACAAGTGCAACCACTTTAAAACAAGCCCAACAAACTAACGCGATCATCACGAAACTTGGTGAAAGCAGTATGGAGATTGGCAATGTTATTAAAGTCATTAGTTCAATCGCTCAGCAAACCAATCTTCTAGCGCTAAATGCAACTATTGAGGCAGCAAGAGCGGGAGATGCCGGACGTGGGTTCGCAGTCGTGGCAAATGAAGTTAAGGAACTTGCTAAGCAAACGGCCAAAGCGACTGAGGATATTACAAACAAGATCACAGGCATCCAAAAAGATAGTCAAAGCTCGGTCGATGCTGTGACTTCGATTGGTCAAACCATCGAGAAACTAAATGGTATCGCTACTGCGATTGCTGCTTCCGTTGAAGAACAATCTGCAACGACGAATGAAGTGTCTAGAGTTGTGCAAGAATCTGCAAAAGGTGTTCTCAGTATTACCGAAAATGTAAAGGTGGTTTCATCTGCAGCAAAAGAGACGTTTACAGGCTCCGGTCAGGTTATTACGGCGGCTAAATCTTTGAGCGAGCTTGCGACACGTCTGGAAGCGCTCATTAAACGCATAAGTGGATAAGAGGAGGGTGAGGCCGTAAATTTTACGGCATTTCGATCTCGAGGAGCGGGAGCAGTTAGAAATGAACGACCCTAAGCTTAAGATACTTATTGTCGATGATGAACCAGACATAGCTCGGGTTATGAGGAGCCTTCTGGAGAATACTCACATTGTCATTTTAGCTCACTCTTCTGAGGAAGCACTGCCGCTTATTGACATATATGCGTCCGAGCTTGTTTGTATTGTCAGCGATTTTAAGATGTCCGACATGAATGGGATGGATCTTCGTCGTACGATGCTGAAGAAGCATAAAGATATTCCGTTCATTTTACTGAGTGGATATGTAACCCGCGATGACGCTCTTGCGGCGATCGACGCAAAAATATCCGCTTTTGAATCAAAACCGTTCGACCATCGTCGAATACTTGAAACCATAAAACGTGTGTCAGCTGACCGCGAATCCAGTATCAGAGAACGATTGATGCTTGAGCGGACTTTTGTCGACGAGGCCACTACGATATGCGAGGAGCTGGAGCCTCTTATTATGTCCCTTGAGGCTAACCCGACGGACACGGAAACTATCAATACGATTTTTAGACTTGTTCACACTATAAAAGGATCGAGTGGGGTTCTTGAGAGTACTCATATCCGCACCTATGTTCATCGGTATGAGGATCTTCTTTCGAAGTTGAAAAGTATGGTGATCCATGCCAGCCCCGACATTATTTCGATCCTTCTGCAAGGGCTCGATGTTGTGAACCGGATGATTGCCCATTTACGTTCTGGTAAAAGCTGGGAAGAGGATGTCGAGCACCTGATCGGTATTTTTGCAATCAGTTCTAAAGTCTCAGTCAAAGACATGACTACCGCCGTAGCTAGCAATTTTACCGGGAATACTGCGAATCCTATTTCTGTCAAGGACACTGTATCTGTACCAACAGCAATGCTAGATCAGTTTATGGAACAGTCTGGCGAAATAACGGTGATTAGAAACATGGTTAATAAGCTTCTGCGAGCCATTGAAAAAGACCAACCTGGCAATAAAAATATTCAACAATTAAGTGAACTGCTCGACGAAATGCATAAAATCAATGGTAGTATGCAGGGGCGGCTTAGCGAAACGAGGAAAGTACCCTGTTCTAAGGTTCTAAGATCTATTCCGCGTATTGTTCGAGATACTGCTTCAGCACTTGGTAAAAAGGCAACGCTTACCGTTTTCGGTGACGAAACTAGGATTGATACTGCGATTGCTAAAGTACTTTCCGACTCAATGACTCATATTGTCCGAAATTCGCTTGATCATGGTATCGAATTACCCGAAAAGCGCGAAGCTAAGGGTAAATCGAAAGAAGGATCGCTGCGAATCAGCGTGGTTGAGCATAAAGACGAGATAATAGTAACGATCGAAGATGATGGAGCTGGCCTTAATATCGATAGAATTAAAAAGAAGGCGATTGAGAACGGACTTTACAAAGAAGAAGAGCTTATAGGCATGTCCGATAAGCATATTTTTGGATTAATTTTCGAATCTGGCTTCTCTACAGCGGAAAAAATTACCGATGTCAGTGGCCGCGGTGTTGGGATGGACATGGTTCGCTCAGCCGTTCAAAGTCTAAGAGGATTCATCGATATTGAGTCGATGCCGGATGTGGGAACAAAATTTCATTTGCATTTACCAGTACCGAGATCGGTGCTTATCATTAATTCACTTTCAGTGATCGCATGTGGCCTATCGTTTGCGATACCTCAAGAACGTATTACAAGACTCCTGCATTTTGAAGGGAAGAGTCAGTCAGAATTGATTTTGAAAATCGGCGAAGACTATGTGATTCCTTACGAAGGAACTTTAATTCCGGTTATTGATCTCGGAGCCGTCTTGAATCTTCGTGATAAATCCGCGATTAAACTTCAAAGCATGGAGTCAGTAAATGTTTTGGTTATCAATACATCTGATCAGTACTATGCGCTATATGTCGACCAAATTCTCGATTCCGAAGAAATTGTGGTAAAATCAGCTGGCAGGCATCTTGCGCATTTGAAAGTATATATGGGTGCGACCTTTATGGCGGATGGGAACGTCGGACTTATCCTCAATACGGATGGAATTGCCGAAGTTGCAAATGTCGGCTCGCTCAGCCAAGCCGTAGTTGAATCGAGGGGAAAAACTGAAGAATTGCCGCGGTATGTTGCTACTACAGAGTATTTAGTTTTTAAACTGGCTGAGTTGGGGAAATTTGCTGTTCCTTTAAATCTCGTGCATCGTCTAGAAGAGATTCCGCAAAGCGCTATCCAAAATACGGGGAGCCGCCAAGTGGCTATTTACCGTGATCAAGTGATACCATTAGTAAATTTGTGCGCCGACCTTAAAGTTTGTGGACCTGATAGGAATGCTAGCGCTAGCGACGCCCCTGGAAATTTATCCTTAAATATATTTGTAACACTCAATAAAAACCAATATGTCGGATTTGTAATTAAGTCTATCTGCGACATCTCGGCAGTTCAGAACGAGAAATATTATGATTTATCGGATCGACCGGAGATTGAAGGAACATTAGATGTATCGGGGGACGTAGTTTCTGTTTTGGATCTTGATTTTATACTTAAATCGCACAATCTAACGACGTTTTTAGAAGATATCAAGTCGACTAAAGATCAATTTAAAGCAGAGAAAATACAAATTGCTGAGGTTGAAGAACAGGGGTGGGGGGTGTTTTAAATGACGGAACTGCCAAAAGAAGTATTAGAAGAATTTATCAATGAGGCGCGCGAGATGTGTGAGCGTGTTTCATTAAACCTTGGTTTCGTGGAGAAGAATGTTTATCAAGATGAAACGCTGAATTCTATCTACCGTGATATTCACTCGATAAAAGGTTCATCGCAATTATTCGGTTTTAAGCAGATCGGCATGATCACCCACGCCATGGAATCGACGTTGGACCCTATCAGGCATCGAACGATAGATATAAATTCGGATATCATGGATGGATTGTATGCGGGCCTAGATATTGTCGTAAAGCTAATTTTGTTTGTGGGTCAACATGGCGAGGAAGGAATAGAATCGGTCAAGTCGATTGAAGATACGATCCCAAAACTGGCCGCCTCGATCATTCGTGCTATGGGTGGAGAATACGAGATATCGAAGGATGGCATTGGGATACCAGAGACGAAGTCAAATCTTATGCCTTTAACATTGAATAAAACTGTACCAGAGCCAATTCGAGATCCTGTCGTTCCAAGTATTGCTATTCCTGAGAGCCTTCCCATAGGAACTAGTGTTGTTAAGCAGGCGGTTGCAAATAAAGATGACCAGACGACGGAGACGGGAACAATCCGTATTCAAGTAGGTCTGCTCGATAATCTTATGAATATGATTGGTGAGTTGGTGCTTATTCGCAATCAATTACTTCAGATTGCCGGAAATAGCACAGATTCCGATTTCATAAAAATTGGTCAACGTTTGAATGTTGTGACTTCCGAGCTTCAAAATGATGTTATGAAAACAAGGATGCAACCCGTTGGTAGTATAGTTACGAAGTTTCATCGAGTTGTACGCGATCTTAGTCGAGATCTTGGGAAAAAAATGGAATTAAAAATCGAGGGTGCAGAAACAGAACTCGATAAAACCTTAATTGAAGCAATTAAGGATCCTCTTACCCATATTGTGCGCAATTGCGTCGATCATGCTATGGAGAAGCCTGAGGAACGACGGGCGGCGGGCAAACGCGAAACTGGAACAGTCACGATAAAATCGTATCATGAAGGCGGTCAAGTTATTATTGAGATTGCGGATGATGGGAGAGGAATTGTTCCGAAGAAAATAGGAGAAAAAGCAGTAGAAAAGGGGGTTATTACCCAAGATCATTTTTCTAAGTTAAGTGATATTGAATTACAGATGTTGATTTTTGCACCAGGGTTTTCCACGGCGGAGGCGGTCTCTAATATTTCCGGTCGAGGCGTGGGCATGGACGTCGTTAAAACCAATATTGAGCGGATTGGTGGCACAGTCGATTTGATTTCAAAACCTGGAGTCGGAACCACCATTCGACTTCGCATTCCACTGACCCTTGCGATCATTCCTGCATTAGTGATTGAGGCTGGGGGTGCGCGTTTTGCTGTTCCACAAATAAAGGTCAGAGAACTGGTACGCGTAGAAAACGATTCGGACTCTGGAAAATCAGGTCGCATCGAGTATTTACAAGATCAGCCGGTTTACCGCCTACGAGGTACATTGCTTCCGCTTGTGGATCTAAGAAAAACATTGAAGTTACCGACCAAAGAGGCTTCTTCGCTAGGAGAAGGTGCAGTTGTAAATATAATTGTTTTGCATACGGATCATAATGACTTTGGACTTATCGTCGATGAAATTGTGGATTCATCAGATATTGTCGTTAAACCCCTCAGTCAAGCGTTGAAGGGGTTAAATGTTTACTCTGGGGCCACCATTATGGGCGATGGTACAGTCATTTTAATATTGGATGTCGGCGGCATCGCCTGTGAGGCCGGAGTTAGCAGCCTTGTTCGTACCGAGTCTATCGAAAAATCCTCGGATCTTGATCATCAGGTTGCAATGACGGATATTGCGGAATATCTACTTGTTGATATTGGTGTGCCGTCACGCTATGCGATTCCGCTTTGTCTGGTCAATAGACTTGAGAAATTTGCCATAAAACAGGTGGAAAAAACTGGTAATCAAAGGATAGTACGCTATCGTGACAGTTTGCTACCGCTGATTCATGTGAATGAGTTCCTCGGTCTCTCCACGGAAAACTGCGCCCCTTCAGATGACGATTCAATTTCTGCAATCGTGATGACAAAAGGCAACCGCGATTTTGGTTTGCAAGTTCTTAGTATTCTGGATGTGGTCCAAGTTGAGGGCAATATTGATATGACGCTAAAAGATCGCGTCGGTATTCATGGAACACTTATTCATAACGACAAAGCGATCGTAGTTCTTGATACATTGAGTATTATGGAAGAAACAATGAATCGCTTGGATCATAAGGTTCGAGGCCTTCAGCAGGGTATTGATACGGATGCTACACCTTCAAAACAATCTCCTGAGTTCTTAAAAAGGAAAGCTAAGAAGATTCTCCTCGCTGAGGATACACCCTTCTTTCGCAAGCATATTAAGACGACATTAGAGGGTTATGGTTTTCATGTCATTGCAGCCGTTAATGGAGATGAGGCTTTCAAATTTCTTGAAAGCTCACAAAAAGGGGAATTTTCGGTTCTAATTTCAGATATCGAAATGCCGGTGATGAACGGGTTTGAACTCGCGGGCAAGGTGCGAAGCAGTGTCTCTTGGAGGCAATTGCCTATGATCGCTTTAACCACAAGATTTCGCGACAGAGACCTCGAAATGGGACGGGAGGTTGGATTTACGCATTATTTGGAAAAATTCAATCCTGAACGCTTGCTTGCACACTTGGATGACTTGCTTCAAGTTGGTTAGTCGCTTTAATGAATGAATTGGAAAGAAAAAGGGAAATAGTATGAGCCAAGTTAATTTACAAACCGATGTAAAAAGTAAAGTGGGGAGTGTCACTCCTCGGACACAGTACTCAACCTTTTTTGTCGAAAATCGCCTTTATGGAATTGATGTTATACGAGTGCAGGAAGTAGTGCGTCCGATGCCGCTTACTCCCATTCCGTTGGCGCAAAAATATATTCATGGCCTCGTGAATTTGCGTGGACAGGTTGTGACTGCGATCAGTCTTCATGATCTATTTTCTTTACCGAGTCGGCCCCATGCCGAACTGATGAACGTTATTTGTAAATGCGAAGGTTCTTTAATGTCTTTGTTAGTAGATGAGATCGGTGATGTCATTGAGGTTGAGACGGATATATATGATCGTCCGCCAAATACGATATCCGAGTCAACGAGAAAATTTATGACAAAAATTTATATGGTAGGAGACCAGTTATTAAGTGTGTTGGATGTTGATAAGATTTTTTCCGTTTTAAATCAGCAAGAATAAGTGCTCTGTCGCGAGGGGAACGTGCGATGCGTTTACTGATAGTGGATGATTCGGTGGTATTTCGTTCCCAGATACGGGCGGCGGTCGAGTCATCAATGGCGCCGGATTTTATAGGTATTGCGCAAAATGGGAAAATTGCAATTCAGAAATTAGAACACGATACATTTGACGTTATGACCTTAGATCTAGAAATGCCGGAAATGAGCGGTATTGAAGTGTTACGGGAAATAAAACGAAAACACATCAAGATTAAGGTCATCATATTTGCTGCGCAAACTACCCGTAGTGCGAAATCAGCGTTCGATGCTTTAAACTTAGGTGCAATTGAGATCGTTGCAAAACCCAATGGCGATGTATCGTCCCTGGCCGAGGCATTAGAACAGGTGAAGGGCCAACTGATTCCAATTCTGAAGCAATTCAATTTAGAGAAGCCTGAGACAGTCAGCGTTGCAAGCGAGCGCGATATGCCGGTCCCGGAAACATTGTCATCTAAAGACTTTCAATCATTTGACCCATCACCAAATTATTGGCCCAAAGTAAACTTGGATGATTTTTTGCCTAAGGCTATTGTTATAGGTTCCTCGACCGGCGGGCCTGCGGCCTTGGAAGTCATGTTTAGTAAGATTAAAGGACCCATTCAGATTCCTATTTTTTTGGTCCAACATATGCCTCCTGTTTTCACCGCAATTTTAGCACAAAGAATACAATCGCTTACAGGTATTGAATGCAGTGAAGCGAAAAATGGCGAGCAGGTACAAGCAAATCATATTTATATCGCGCCGGGTGATTATCATATGAGGATTCTTGGAGCGCGAACGATGCCAAGCATTTCACTCGATCAGGGACCAAAGCATTGTTATGTCCGGCCAGCAGTTGACTATCTTTTTGAAGATGCGGCGAAAGTTTATGAGAGTCAGCTTATGGCCTTTGTTTTGACTGGCATGGGCGAAGACGGAACCCTTGGATCCAAAGCAATTAAATCAAGGGGCGGCGGTGTTATGATTCAGGACAAAGCAAGTTCTACGGTATGGGGTATGCCGGGTGCAGTGCATGCAGCTGGTTCATTTGATAAAATGGCATCTTTAGATGAATGCGCCAAGTGTTTAGCATCAATGTTGAAAACATCGCAAAATAGGATGTGACCATGATCACGCAGAGAAAATTGTTCGGCGATTTTCTAGTCACTAAGGGCCTCATTTCTGAAGAAATTCTTTTAGAAGTTCTTATCGATCAAGTTCAGGGTCTACCAAGTATTCCAGAAGTGGTTTATAAAGAACGCCTCCTGTTGCCTCAACAACAACTTGAAGTCCTGAGGGCTCAAACAGTAAATAAGTGTAGTTATCGACAAGCTTGCGAACAGCTAGGCTACTGGAATAAAAATTTTGCCGATAAACTGGTTACCTATTTGGATGCAGTAAGGAAACCATTAGGACAGTTAGTCATGGCTCGTACTAATATCAAGATCTCGGATCTTACAAAAGCGCTAGATGAGTATTTATCGCTTGCAGAGACAAATATGTCTGTTGAGATAGAGCCTTCCCCTGTGCCTAACTTTGTTTGGCATGGGGCGACAGCGCCTATGGCGGATGCTTTGTTAAGAGAATTTCTTACTGTGATGAGTGATGATAAATTGACTCTTCTTCAATCTCATCTAGATGTGTGGTCAGGCTACCGCCCTAAATTAGGCGAGCCTTTCGATCCGGCAATTCGCGATCATGTAAGTGCTATTATGTTCGAGATCCAGATCATTCGAGCGGCTGCAAAGTTTGTACGAGCCGAATTTATGGAAAAGCTAGCGCATGTTGTGGTTTCGGCGCTAGGAACATTCTTAGGATTAGACAGCGAAAAACAGAGTGTTTATGCTAGAGTATTTTTAGATCCGTGTGATTTAGCCTTCAAGTGCTTGGTGAAGCAGAGATCGTACTTGACGGCTGATCGAAGCGAGCAAAGCTATTTTGCCGACCTGGTTAATCGCGATTCTTATCAGAAGATAATTGAGATGATTCATAATGCGCAGGATCAATTTAATGGAAACAAAGACGAACGAATGGAAGGGGAAATTTGATATGAAAACATCAGAGAGTCAAATTGCCTTCTTTGCGTCGTTTATCGAGTCGAAACTCGGCATTGTTTATACAAAGGATAACTTTTATCAATTGGAAAAAAGATTGCTTGATATCGCGACTCAACTGAATTTGTCTGGCATCGAAGAGTTGCATGCGACGGCACAAATCGGCATGCCGGTTCAGATGAGAGCGCTCATCCTTGATCTTTCTACGAACAACGAAACTTCATTCTATCGTGATGCTGGCCTATTTAAAGCCATCGAAGATCATATTTTGCCAGAGGCAAGATGGTCAGGGGACCATCCTGAGCCATTGCGGATTTGGTGCGCCGCGACATCGACAGGTCAGGAAGTGTATTCATTGGCTATTTTATTAAATGTGTGGCAGCAGAAAAATTCTAATCGTAAATTTACTTTTTTTGCTACCGACTATTCAACGCGAGTTCTGCAACAAGCACAACAAGGCGTCTACAGTCAACTTGAGGTTCAACGTGGTTTACCATCAGTAACATTGGCGCGGTATTTTCATAACCAATCCAGTGAGGGAACCAACTCAGCCCATGCGCCGAAATGGGCCGTAAATGATGAACTTAAACGAAATATCACCTTTAAACAGTTGAATCTTCTTGATGACTGGGGGCCGATTGGGCCCTTTGACATAGTATTATGTCGGAACGTGCTTATTTATCAGAATATTGAAAATAAGAAGAAAGTCATTGCTGAGATTCATAAGCGTATGGCTCCGGGTGGTCACCTCATTTTGGGAGCAGCCGAAAGTCTTATGGGACTTAGCAATGATTTCACACAGATTGAGTACGATCGAACGGTAATGTATAAAAAATCGAACTTAGAGCTTAAGAAAGTCGTGTGATCTATTTATGGATGATTTAGATCTTGATATAAAACGTGAGTTTCTTTTGGAAGCGGATGAACTCATCGAAGAGCTTGAGTCGACGTTCCTTCGTTTGGAGCAAAATCCTGATGAAGCCGGTATTATGGCGCATGTATTTCGATTGGTTCACACGGTAAAAGGCACGGCCTATTCTGCTGGTTTCGAAGAATTGGGTGCATTTGCGCATCTTTTTGAGACCTTACTCAATATGCTCCGCGAAGGTAGAGTAAGCATTGAACCGTCGATTGTCGATTTATTACTGCGTTCAAACGATCAGCTGCGCCTTTGCATTAGAGAATTAAAACATGATTCTGATTCAAAATTATGTGTCGCAGATATTTCTGCCGAGCTTACTAGTTTGATCGGTGATGATATGCCAAAGAAGTGGACCGGCCCCGCATTTGGTTTTTTTGATGACGAAGTGATTAAACCGCAGGAAGTTGATGATAAGAACTTAAACGATCCAAAGAAACCGATAGAGAATTCGCAAGAAACTGTTCGGATTACCGATCATACGAGTGAGAGTCTTCAGATCCTAAAGTTACGATCGGTTCAAAGTCCACTCATCTTAATTTGTGACGATGAACCAGAATTATTAGAGATTGTCTCGGGTCTTGTTCGCCTATATTTACCGGCGTCAATTCAAATCGCAACTGCAGCCGACGGTCAAGAAGCTCTTGAAAAAATCCATACCCTCCGACCACATCTGATAATTACCGATCTCAAAATGCCGAAGCTAAATGGTCTTGAGTTTATAAGGGCGTTACGGGGGACTGATAAAAATGTCCCAGTTATGGTTCTATCAGGTCAGGCTGGACGTGATGACATGATTGAGTTTATTAAGCTAGGTGTTACGGACTATCTTGATAAGCCGATTAGGCGTGAAATATTCGAGATTAGGCTGCAGAGATTACTTCATCTGGCGCAAATTCGGGAGGCCGTGGAACGCTTGTCGGTTTTAAATTTTAGGGCCCATATGAATTCTGTTAAATTGTTACAGATCCAAAAAAATACTGGTAGTGATGTCGTGCCGCAGAGAGAGCGTGTCGAAAAAATACTGGAAGAAATTGCAGTTTTAACGAACTTTGTCCTGACGATGTGACCATGGAGTTATTATGCGTTTAATTTCCGGTCTGTCTTTAAAGAATAAAGTATATGTCTGTTTAGTCTTATGGTCACCAACTCTAGCTATGGGCGGGCGCCTCGAGGATATTAGAAAAGATAGTGAAAGCAAATCAATAAAAAGCAGCGAAGAAACTTCGACCCATATGGATCTTTTTGATGAAAAGCCGCCGAAAACCGAAGCCGAAAACGCACTGGCGCTTATGATTCTGTTTGTGATGGGTGGATTTGTGTTTGCAATGCCTCATTACGGGGTTCATGATGATTTTAGTAACATGCATTTCTATCCCGAATTTCCTTATCAGGAATCAGACGAGCAAACTAAAACAAATTATCTCTTGTTGGATAAATCCAAGGATAGTGAAGAGAAAAAGGTTGGCGGACGCGTTGGTGTCATTCAAGAAAAAGATTTTCATGGGATGTCTTTAACGCGTGTACCCATGATTTTAAACACATCTTACCGGGTAGGATTGCAGGGGTCACTCAATTACTTATCAGAACAATTGGATGGTAATAAACTAGATCGTTTATCTCTTCACGATATAAACTTGGTGCTTCAGTTTGCAGAGAACCGATTTATGCAAATGCGTTCTGGTTTAGGTAGAAGGTTTTTATCTGGTGGTGCTCATGAGGAGGGATTAAACTTTATCTACTCAATCGATGTGTTTCCGGTCCGACCGCTATTGGTTTCTTCAACATTTGAGGTCGGTACTATTGGAAAGACTGTGGTAAGGCGGTTTAGTGCGAATGCGGGGTTCATATATAACCGCATCGAATTAAATGCGGGTTATGATATCCTGACCATAGGTGGAACGGTTTTGAAAATGCCGAATATTGGCTTATCTCTCTGGTATTGAGGCGGCCCGCTACGGACCGCCTTCAGGTAAAATATTCGCACATCCCAATGGTAAGTATCTGTAATCTAGTCCTGTTCTCATAAAAACCAGGAGAAATTGCTGAAATCGACAGGACTCCCAGTGAGGAGCTGCCGAAAAGCGACTCGAACTGGCAAGTCGGGAGAAGCCGAAATCAAAAAAAGCGAACTATGGCCTGCTGGCAATTGCCAGAGTAAATGAGGTGTGTAAGACTAATAGAGTACTTAAGATAGACTTGAAATGCTTATCAAAATTTGCGACTTTAAGTATCTGTTGAGGGTACGACCCCATTGGGTCCTATTTTAAAAATTTTAGAAGGGATTATTATCATGGCAAAAGGTCAAGTTACGAAGACACAAACAAAGAAGCCTGCGTTGAAAACAGCAAAAGAGAAAAAACAAGAGAAACAAGCTAAGAAGGCTGCTAAGGATAAATAGTCTTCGCTGATTATTCCTAAAGACTGCAGAATTAGGCGCCCTTGCTCATAACATAGCAGGGCGCTTTTTTTGATCTATCGGAAGACTTAAGGACGCAATGACTCAAGGCATGACATTTGCATATTCCTCTCGATTAGAATGTATAACCCCAATTGCGAGGACTTATTTATGTCAGGACCAACAGCCCCTAAAGATCATGTTGTTCACAATCCAAGCGGTGGTCGCGCCACACCAAAAAACTATGTCTATATAGCCATTGGCGGTGTTTTCTTCTTAGCTGCGTGGCTAGTCTGGAACTTCTGGTACGCCGGGAATTTGCCTCAGTAGCCGCTTGGCGTTTACTATACAAGTGTAGTGCAGACGCTGCAGTGATATGATAGCTCCCAACCTTTTGGAGAGATATCGCGAATGTGGCCTAACGATCCTTTATTTATT
>CAZUYQ010000040.1:16494-36428 GCA_964624705.1 uncultured Polynucleobacter sp. | reverse complement strand
GTCCAATGCTGGGGAAGAAACACTTCTGGGCAATTGGGCTTGGGTGACACCATCAATCGAGGGAAGAAGCTCGTAGAACTTGGCAGCAATTTGAAACCTCTAAACCTATCACTACCGGTTCTCGCGTTAAGTCATGGATCGGGTGCAGAATCGGTATGTGCATTATTTATTAATCACGAGATAAAATGTTGGGGCTCCGGTAAAACAGGACAACTTGGTTATGAAGACGATATGTCGCGTGGCGGCAATCCTATGGATATGGGTGAAAATCTACCGTTTGTGAGTTATCGGTGATTCGCAAGAACCACCGCAATCTTAAGGCAGGTTTGCGCCAAGCCATCTCTTCATTTCAGCTACCGACATACCTTTTCGCTTCGCATATTCTTCAAGTTGATCTTGCTGAATATCGCCTAGTCTAAAGTAGGTCGAATCTGGATGAGCAAAATAAAGACCACTGACCGAGCTTGGTGGAGTCATCGCATAAGATTCGGTTAACGCTGCCCCAGTTACTTTCTCAGCATCTAACAAACGCCAAATTTCAGCCTTCTCGGTATGGTCTGGACACGCAGGATATCCAGGAGCAGGGCGAATGCCGCGGTATTTTTCTTTGATAAGATCTTCTATAGGAATCTCTTGATCCTTAGGCTCGTAGCCCCACATCTCACGCACGCGTTTGTGCATAAGTTCGGCCATTGCCTCAGCGATGCGGTCGCCCAATGCCTTGGCCATAATGCTATTGTAATCATCGCCACGGGCTTCGAATTGCTTCGCATATTCGTCGACTTCACGGCCAGCGGTGACCACGAAAGCTCCGATATAGTCTTTACGCCCCGAATCAATCGGTGCAATAAAGTCGGATAAGCTCATATAAGCGCCCGATTCACTCTTCTCTCGTTGCTGACGCAGGAAGCAGAACTTTGCGAGTTCCTTCGTACGGGTCTCATCGGTAAACAACCGCACATCATCACCATCAGCACCCGCTGGCCACACACCAACGACCGCACGCGGTTTAAACCTCTTATGCGCAACGATATCCTTTAGCATCTTTTGAGCGTCGTCCCATAAGACCTTCGCTTGCGCACCCCATTTTTCGCTCTCGAATAGTTTTGGATACGCCCCTTGAATTTGCCAGGTCCAGAAGAACGGTGACCAATCAATATAAGGAATCACGCGATCGAGCGAGATATCATCAAAAACAAAGACCCCAGTCTTCTCGGGCTTATCAACCCGGACCGCACTCCAATCAGTTTTAAATTTTTCTTGGCGAGCCTCTTCAAGTGAAACGAACGTTGCCTTCGCCTGGTTTGCAGCATAACGCTCTCGAAGCTCCTGCTGGCTTCGCTTAAGTTCCGTCTCATAGGCAGCTTTCTGAGTCGGGCTCATAATTGAACTACAAACATTGACGACTAATGAGGCGTCGGCAACATGCACTACAGAATGAGAGTAGGAAGGAGCAATCTTAATCGCCGTATGCGCACGACTGGTGGTCGCGCCACCAATGAGCAATGGCACCTTAAACTCAAGGCGTTCCATTTCACTAGCGACATAAGTCATCTCTTCAAGAGACGGGGTAATAAGACCTGACAAGCCGATCATGTCGGCTTTAAGCTCTTTCGCTTTTGCTAGAATATCTTCGCAGCGAACCATAACGCCAAGATCGTGAACTTCGTAGTTATTACATGCGAGAACGACACCAACTATATTTTTGCCAATATCGTGAACATCACCTTTTACGGTCGCAATCACAAATACACCCTGACTGGACGATGCTGTCGACTGTGCCAGTCGTTTCTCTTCTTCCATATAAGGGTTAAGCCATGCCACAGATTTTTTCATCACCCGCGCACTTTTGACGACCTGCGGCAAGAACATTTTTCCGGCACCGAAAAGTTCGCCAACAATCTTCATGCCATCCATCAACGGGCCTTCGATGACGTTGAGTGGACGCTTATATTTTTTAAGAGCTTCTTCGGTATCAGAATCCACAAAGTCGGTGATGCCATTGACCAAAGCATGCGAGAGGCGTTCTTCGACCGTGCCATTTCGCCATTCATCCATATCTTTTTTAACAGATGTGCTCTCGCCTTTATATTTCTCGCCAAATGTAATTAGACGATCCGTTGCATCTTCTCTGCGATTGAGCAGGACGTCTTCGACATGAATTAGGAGTTCTTTATCAATTTCTTCATAAACCTCAAGCATACCGGCGTTCACAATTCCCATATCAAGGCCGGCGCCGATGGCATGATAAAGGAACGCCGAATGCATCGCCTCACGCACCCGATTATTACCGCGGAACGAGAAGCTTACATTCGAAACACCACCAGAAGTACGAACACCTGGGCAAACTTTTTTGATCTCACGAATCGCTTCAATAAAATCCACGGCGTAATTATTATGTTCTTCAATACCAGTACCGACGGTGAGAACGTTCGGATCGAAAATAATATCGCCTGGATCCATACCGATCTTCTCGGTCAGAAGTTTATAAGCACGCGAGCAAATACGAACTTTTTCATCTTTCGTAGCTGCCTGTCCTTGTTCATCAAATGCCATCACAACAACCGACGCCCCGTAGCGCATACAAAGTGCTGCCTGCTCCAAGAAGGCCTTTTCACCTTCTTTAAGCGAAATGGAATTCACAATCGGCTTACCCTGAACACAGCGTAAGCCCGCTTCGATTACGGACCACTTCGAGCTATCAATCATCACCGGAACTTTGGCGATATCCGGCTCTGATGCTATAAGGTTCAAAAATTTCACCATGCACGCTTTACTATCGAGAAGACCCTCATCGAAGTTGACGTCGATCACGTTTGCGCCGTTTTCGACTTGTTGGCGCGCCACGGAGAGTGCCGCATCAAAGTTGCCTTCTTTAATCAAACTTGCAAACTTCGGTGATCCAGTGACGTTGGTTCTCTCACCAACCATCACAAACGGTGCCTTGGCCTCAAGTAAGTTAAAAGGTTCAAGGCCTGCGAGCCGTGTCCCCTGAACTCGTGGTTTGGGTTTGCGCGGCTTAACGGGCGTAAGCGCCTTTGCAATAGCGGAGATATGATCGGGACCAGTTCCGCAACAGCCCCCCACCACATTCAAGAATCCAGCTTCGGCGAATTCACGCAAGACTTTCGCCATATCGGATGGCTTTTCATCGTAGCCAGTTGGGCTCAACGGATTAGGCAATCCAGCATTGGGATAGCAACTAACATAACAATCAGCGAGCTCCGATAGCTCCTTGATATAAGGGCGCATATCTTTCGCACCGAGTGCGCAGTTGATGCCGACCGATAATGGTCGAGCATTGCGAATCGAATTCCAGAATGCTTCAGTTGTCTGCCCTGATAAAGTTCGACCAGATGCATCGGTGATCGTAACCGATAACATCACCGGCCAACGTTTACCCTTATCGGTGAAGAATTTTTCGAGCGCAAAAATCGCCGCTTTAAGATTTAGAGTATCGAACACGGTCTCAGCAAGGAGGACATCAACCCCACCTTCAACAAGACCATCAATCTGTTCATAATAAGTATCGATCAACTCTTGGTAGGTGACTGCACGGTAAGCAGGATTGTTCACATCAGGCGAAAGCGAAGCCGTCTTGTTAGTAGGTCCTATCGCACCAGCAACAAAACATTTGCGACCTGGATGTTCTCGCTCAACTTCATCACAAGCTTCACGCGCAACCTGCGCTGCTCGTACATTCAACTCGCGAACGATGGATTCCATCTTGTAATCAGCTTGAGCAATTCGTGTTCCATTGAATGTATTCGTCTCGATGATATCAGACCCAGCAAGAAGATATTCTTTATGAATAGCTTTGATAACATCAGGTCGGGTAAGTACGAGTAAATCGTTATTGCCTTTAAGGTCGTGCTTGTGATCTTTAAAACGCTCGCTACGGAAATCCGATTCGGTCAATTTATGACGCTGAATCATCGTTCCCATTCCACCATCCAGAAACATAATACGCTGTGAAAGCACTTCGCTAATACGGTTCATCGAGGCGCTAAAAGGCAAGTTCGTAGTCAATGCAGCTGCTCCAGTCGGACAAGGTTCTGTTCTATGAATCGAACAAATATAGTTGATGGGCCACAGGGTACGCCACAAGAGCAAGATTTTCCATTAAATTCAGGGGCTTTTTCGCGTCAAAAGATTAGACAGTGTCCACCGAATATACGTTTTCCGCCAGTGTAACCCGCTATAATAACAAGAATATTCCCTGGCATAAGGCTTGCTTTAACTATAGGGAAGCAAAGCAAATCAGACCCTTGTGTCTACAGGCATACTAAGGAGAAGCAAATTATGTTCACACACATTTTATCCATCATGCTACTTGCAGCATCCCTCGTTGGTTGTGAGCGTTCAAGCCGCAATGTCGAGGTTCAGCCTATCAGTAATGGTAAGCTACCAAATAGCGATACGGGCGAAAAACCGAATCCTAGCGATGATACTGGATCCGACAATTCAACTAAAAAAGTCGGACAAATCAACCTTACTCTGTCCGGTGCTGAAACGGCTAGTGGAAGCGCAAGCGTTGCTTGGACCTTCAATAGTGCTAGTCAGACTGCAACAGTCACATTATCAAATGGAAGTGGCACAACTCTTCTCACTAACGTGCCTGCTGGCTCGTCAACGCTTACAGTGAAAGTGACTATAAATAGCGTCGTTTATAATGGATCCGCGTCCGTTATTGTTTCCGAAAACAGTGCTAAATCCGTCTCCTTGAATCTTGTCCGCGACACTTCCGGCGGTGGTGGTGGTGGTGGTGGTGGTCAGCAACCAAATCCTCCAACCCCTACTGGCGGTGATTCCGATGTCATTATCAATCCCACTATTGGCGGCAACCCGACCCCAACACCGACCAACCTATGGGACGGTAAGAGCTTCCGCGGTAACAGCAAATGGTCCATTGAAGCGGTCAACTAAGTTTTTCAGGTTCTCCTTTCTTATGCCTTGCCTATAACGAACTTCAAGCCCTTATCCAATAAAGAGGATAAGGGTTTTTTATTTCTCGCCGTTCCAAGTTTGAGCCATCAAAAGATATCACCGCTGTCAAAATATTTGACACCTAGCCTCGAGTGAACCTCGTGAAACCCCTTGAAATCCTTTGTTCAACGGCACATTGCTTGCACATCCTAAGGTGGGACTGTTTATGCATGGTGCATAACGCTTTCTCTTGCTGAAGCTGGAAATAACGGAGTGGATTATGTCGACCAAATTTTTTGACACCAAAAAATCCGGTATCGTCAAAAAGAACAAGACGATGAAAACCGGAATTATTGTGACCGCGATTGTCGCCGTCACCGCCGCCGCGGGCCTGGGTGGCTACAAACTCATAAACCGTGATGAGCGACCAAACGTTGCAGCTCAAAGCAATTACCCTTCAGGTAATAGCGCGAGTAACAACTATCGCTCCGATCCACTGCCCCGTAGCTCAACTGGCTTCTCGTCATTTGGTGAGCAGAGTAAGGCATCGGCCGCAGAGCCTAGAAAGTCCCAAAAGCACGTCGCTAAACATTCGAAGAAGCATGGCAAAAGTAAACACGTTGCAAAGCATTCTAAGAAACACAAAGGTAAGCATTTAGCCAAACACTCGAAGAAGCATGGCAAGAAACACCTAGCTAAGCATTCGAAGAAGCATGGCAAGAAGCACCTTGCCAAAAACAAGAAGAAGTCTAACAAGGCGCAGCTCACCTCTGCCTCTCGCTAATTAGTGTTAAATCCCGCGAATAGATCCAAGCATTTATGCTTAAGACCAAAAGTCCTAGTCCCAGTTCGGCGACTAGGACTTTTTTTTAATCCATGTATTCTCAAATAAGATAATAATTACAATATATTGACACTTACTATCCCAATCCCTTATGCTGGCCTCACGCAAGTATGGGTAAAATTTGCCGACAACCATGTAGAGTTTAGGAGGGGTGTTTACCTCAATGAAGTCTATGTTATTTAAAAGTATTCACATGACGCGATCAACCATGAGTGGTGTGATTGTTTCGTTATGCCTTTTTTCTAACTTCGGATTTGCTCAATCATCTCCGGACTCACGTATTGCTAAACCCACATCGAACACATCCGGTAAATCGTCTTCATCTACTAAAAAAGACACTGAAGAGGATGACGATAACATTATTAGAAAACCTAAAGAGACATCTGAGCCGCTGGCAAAAGAGTTTTCTACGAGTGAACGTAATAAGGCTTGTAACCGCTTCAACGGCAAAGTTGTAAGTGTGTCTGGTGAAATGTGGAAAATTAAAGATTGTAAACGTCACCAAATTCACGATCCAGATTTGCTTTTCCGTATGAGTCGCGAGGGCACAGCCGTAGTCGAAGCAGACGCTAGAGACCTAGCTTCGATTCCGGTAGGCGATTCATGGGATTCCTTGAAAAGCGGTAAACCACGTAATTGCAGTGCTTTTAACGGAAAATATATTACTTTCAGCTATACTGATGTTTATTTTGTTGAACGTTGCATCAAACGCCTTATCCCTGATTACGAAACATTGTTACGTCACCGCCGCGACCGCAAAGACCGGACGACCGATGTATTAGCGCTCTCCGATGTTGAATTTCACTCTATCAAGCAGGGCCGAGATATTCCTTCCGAAGTCGATCGAGAATTCTCCAAACTTCTTGACGGCTCTGCTGGTGTTGATCTTGTCCCTGTGGACGAAGCGTGCCGGGGTATCGAAGGTAAGCTTGTGAGTTTCTATTCGCGGCTTTACCGTATTGAGAAATGCCGTAAACGCGAACTCGATGCAGAAGCATATACGATGAAACGACGTAGCTTTGACGCTAAAATTATTGAACTAAAACCAGAACAATGGCTATCTCTTCCCGACGGGAAACCATTGAAAGACTAGAGCAGCAACAAGCTTTCCTGCGAAATTTTCGGGTTATACTAAAAAGTTTTTTAATGTTAGTTCTTGTAGCTCCGATATAAAAACTGATAGAGTAAAAAATAGGGAGTACAAAATGTTTTTAATGATTACGACAACGACAAGCACACAAACAACTGAGGTAAGACCTCGGAGTTATTAAGCTTGTTTGCAAATTAGCTTTTAACCCAGGTCTAACGACCTGGGTTTTTTTTATTTATTTTTTCAATACATAGGATGTTTTTATGTCAATAAAACCCAATAAAGCAGTAAGTTACGAATCATCCGAGCTATACAAAATCCGTCATAGCATAGCCCATGTCCTGGCACAGGCGGTAAGCGAGTTCTTTGCCGAAGAGGAGGTGAAATTCGCCGGTGGTCCTCCAATAGAGGACGGCTTTTATTATGATTTTCATCTTCCGCGCAGCCTGGTCCCGGATGATTTAGTTTGGATCGAGAGCCGCATGAAAGAAATCGTCCGCGCCAATCATCCGTTTATCTACGAAGTGGTCGACGCGGAAAAGGCGAGAGGGCTCTTTAGAGAGCAACCATTTAAACTGGAATTAATCGACGGACTCTTGCGCGGAAATATGGATGAAAATGGTGAGACCATTGATGCTCTCGATGCGGTAGCGATTTCACTCTATCGCCATAGTAACTTCGTCGATCTCTGCCGCGGACCACATGTGGACTCAACTGCGGCCATTGATCCTGAGGGATTTAAATTGATGAAATTGGCCGGCGCCTATTGGCGAGGTGATGAGAAACGACCCATGCTTCAGCGGATCTATGGAACCGCGTGGTCTTCCAAGAAAGAACTCGAAGAATACCTGCATCGCATAGAAGAAGCTGAGAGACGCGATCATAGGAAGTTGGGCAAAGAACTCGAATTGTTTTTCTTTCATCCAACTGCTCCGGGAATGCCTTATTGGCTGCCGAACGGATTTATCGTCTTAAATGAATTGATTTCATGGTGGCGACAAATTCATGGTCAAGAAGGTTACCAGGAAATTGCGAGCCCGCTGATAAACTCGAAAAAGCTATGGGAAATATCCGGACACTGGGATCACTATCGCGACGATATGTTCGTCATGGATATGGGAAACGATGAGATTTACGGTGTAAAACCCATGAATTGCCCGAATGCGATGATTGTCTTTAATCACAAACAGCGCAGTTACCGCGATCTTCCTCTTCGATTATCGGACTGCGATATTTTACATCGACACGAGCGGTCAGGGGCACTCCATGGTTTGATGCGGGTTCAGAAATTTCAGCAGGACGATGCTCATATCTTTATTGCCGATGATCAAGCAGGCATTGAAAATGAATACCGTAGAATCATCCAACTTGTGGATCGTTTCTACAAAGTCTTTAAACTCGACTATCGGTTTCGGCTTGCGACTAAGCCAAAAGACTCCATTGGTGATTCCGAATCTTGGTATCGAGCGGAATGCGCACTAAGGTCGGTCTTACAAAGCCACGCACCAGATGGATTTGAGATTGCTGAGGGAGACGGCGCATTTTACGGCCCAAAGATTGATATTCTTATTAAAGATGCTATTGGTCGTGACTGGCAAATGGGCACCATTCAACTTGATTTTCAGCTGCCGCGACGGTTCGAATGCCAATACATCGATAATCAGGGCAAAAAGCAATATCCTGCGGTGATTCATCGGGTGATTTATGGTTCTCTCGAGCGGTTTCTTGGGATTTTAATTGAGCACTCGGCGGGAAAATTACCAGTTTGGTTATGTCCGAATCAAGTGCGGATTATCCCAATTGCTTCAAGACATGATGAATACGCGATAAAAATACATGACCATCTGCAAAGTCTCGGCATTCGAGTGGATTTAGATGCTGATGCGGGCAGTATGGGCGACAAAATCAGGCGTTACCGTCTCGCAAGAATTCCATATGCAATCGTGGTGGGAGATAAGGAAGTTGCGTCCAATAATCTTTCCATCCGTCAGCGCGACAAAGATGAACTCTACCAACTGTCACTCGAACAATTGTCGGCGAAAATTCTCCAGGAAATCACCTCCAAGGAGTTTCATCACAAGTGAATTGACGGCTGTCACTTACGCCAAAGACGCCTCTCCCGAATCATAATAACCAACTGATTTTACTTGGTTATTATGCTTTTACATTTCTTTGACTGGTGCTTTGCCTCGAAAGGACGACATTATATTTAGGCAAGGTCATGAGACCAGATACTCGAAGGGAGATTTACGATGAACCAATCTATAACTGCAGGACGGCTCGATCTCGACACACCCGCGATTGTTACAGGCGTTAACTGGACCACAGTTCTGTGGGTCGGAACTATGCACATCGGTGCGATTGCAGCATTATTTTATTTCTCTTGGGCGAATCTCGGCGCAGCCCTCGTAATGTACTTTATTACAGGCTGTCTTGGCATCACCCTCACCTATCACCGTCTCTTAGCCCACCGCACGTTTGTCGTGCCCAAGTGGCTTGAGCGTATGTTAGTGACATGCTCGGCCCTGGCCATGGAAGGCGGTCCTGTAAAATGGATTGGCCACCACCGCATGCATCACTCAAATCCTGATACCGAAAGAGATCCACATAACTCTCGTCGCGGATTTTTCTATTGCCATATGGGTTGGACCATGATTCAACGCGATGAATTTGATGACCCAGAAAGACATCGCCGTTATGCCAGAGATATTTACGCTGATCCTTACTATCGTTGGCTCGGCACCACGATGGGCCAGTTTCTACCGCAGGTCGCACTAGCAGTCATTTTATTCGCGATTGGCGGATGGGGTATGGTTCTTTGGGGAGTTTGTTTACGGATGTCCTGCGTTTATCACAGCACCTGGTTTGTAAACAGCGCCACTCACTACTTCGGATACCGAAACTATGAAGTCGACGATTTATCACGGAATACTTGGTGGGTCGCTTTATTAACATTTGGTGAAGGTTGGCATAATAATCACCACGCTCACCAGCATGTTGCTGAAGCTGGTCACAAATGGTGGGAGATTGACGTCACGATGATGGTCATTCGTCTTTTAGAAAAACTAGGTCTTGCCACAAAAATTAAGTCTATCAAAAACACTCCAGGTTATGTCCGATAATCTTTTTTCTTTTTCTCCTCATCGCCTTTTATTAGGTGGACATCTGCAGACGATCGCCGGCACTCTCTTGCCGGCGAAGCCATTCGTTACTCCGAATCAAGACATCCTCTCCATTGATTTCGAAGACGGCGATCAGACCAAAATCTACATCGATAAGCCAGATGACCTGCAAAAACAGCCGAAGACTTTGATTGTTTTATTTCACGGCCTCGGCGGTAGTGCCAATTCTGGATACAATCTTCGCTTGTCAGAAAAGTTTCGAGCAAGGGGCTTTCACGTCGCGCGATATAGTCATCGCGGTAGTGATCCAGCAACCGGCTATAACGCAAAAAAGATTTATCACTGTGGATCCTACAATGATTTACAGTTAGGACTTGAGTTGCTCCAAAGAAAATTCCCAGATTTTGCTTTATATGCGGTGGGTTTCTCGTTATCCGGTACCGCACTTCTAAATCTTCTGAGCAAAAAGCACCAGGATGTTACAAGCAAATTACCCTCACTTAAAGCCGCTCTGACGGTTTGTCCACCGTTAGATTTAGAGAGTAGTAGTCTACGTGTGTCGTCTTTGAAAAATTTAATTTTCGATCGCTATTTTTCACTCGTTCTTGCTAAACAAATTAGAATAAAAGAACAAACTATCCCCGAACTTCCTCGTTCGAATATTCAACCATGGCGTGGATTGCGTGTATTTGATGAAACATATACTGCTAAACTTGGCGGTTTTAAAAATCGTGAAGACTACTATCACAGCAGCTCTCCAGCCAAACTACTTCATGATATCAATATTCCTACGACTATTTTAGGTGCAGCCGACGATCCGATTTCCTGCCCTAAGGCTTACCGGCAGGGGACAAAAAATCCTCATGTTAAAATCATCTTGACCAAGACCGGCGGACATATGGGTTTTATTAGTCGGGAACCGACCTCTCACGGCGATCATCGGTGGATGGACGAGTTTGTCGTGCGCTGGGTCATGTCGCATTTGGATCGATGAGTCGCCAACGGTATCTGAACTTGAGTGTTAATATGCTTATATATACGTTCAAAGGGCTCCCCCATTACAAGACGCTTTAATTCGAATGCTATTAGTCAGTCATAGACATTTTTACGATCTGCGGGATAGTAATTTCTGCGATTCAAAAATCCTGGTAGGTTCGCGTTTTGATCACAATCAATTAGGAGGCTTTCTAGGATGGAAACTCATATCAAAGTTGGCATCGCACCCGATTTCGTCATGTCCATGGCACAAACAATCTATCGTCATTCCGTATCGATACTATTTGTAGACAAGAATAAAAAAAAACATCAAACGATCCATTCCGATAACAGTCAAATTCAGGTCGTAAAACAGCTGCAAACTTTTCTTAATGGCAAAAACCTTTGGCTGGCCGAGAAAATTGAATGGGGTCATTTCGAAACTTTGATTGGAAGCCTCGACGACTCAATCCAGCGGATTTCTTTTCATTATAAGCTACCTCAATTGTTATCATCCGCCGATAGGCGTCTTATCTCTTCAGAATTTCAGAAATTAATGACCTCTTTTTGGGATTCCCAAAGACCTAAAATTCAATGATCATATTATGAAATACCCAGCTATACCGAATAACTCCTCAACGAGGAGGCGCAACATGGACTATAAATCGCGGCATCATGATCCGTTGATCTGGACTCACGATATCTTTGACTCGGCTAAATTTCCTGAACCCTACGGTGGGTTTGGCGACGGGCACCTATTCGAGATCATCGCACCCGACACCTCAACGATATTTCTAATGATGCATGGATATATAGAACCATCTGAAAGTGTCGCTATCACTTATGCCATAGAAGCACCAAGAGCCTGTCCCACTCGCATTGCCTTTGAACGAGGACAGATCTCATGGCTTGATTTTTGGGAAAGTCGTGGTTGGCTGCTTCGCTTTCGCATTCGTTTCGGTTATCGTCCTGTGGAAGCCGAGTTTATAGATCCGACAAAACTAGACCTTCGGACAATTCACAATCTAATTAAACTCGGTAACCGTGGCCCTTTTGAGATTAGGCTGCATGAATTGAAACGTCAGTGGGAACTTGCCGAAAATTTTGAATGTGATCCAATTAAAGCCGAGCACGAATATCTGAATTTTCTTATGCTTCATGCCGACAAGTGTGCCTGAGGATAGAATCGGAATAGAATCGGGACACGCGAGAGTCCAATCAGTCTCGCATTTGGATTGATTAGTCGCCAACAGGACTTGAGCTTGTTTCCTTGTAGGTCCCTTCGTAACTATCTAGCTTTTTCGCATCATCTTTATTCTGGACTTGGACAGTCCATGTCCCGTTTTTTTGATCAGCTGAGCCCATCGAAACTTGCAACTTCTCTGGCAATCCATCGATTTTCTCTTCTGGCGAAATTTTTAACCCTGTGCGCTTTGACTTGCCCATCTCCCCGCTCGTTAGGTAGACCCTATAAGTAACGGTTGATACTTCATTCTTACCGTTCAAAGGTCTAAATTTTGCGCGGATATAGTGTTTGCCATCCTCTTCGTCGATATAAACCCTCAGGTCTTCTAAAAACCTAAAATTATACGTTTGACCAAGTTTTTGAGCGAAAGTTCCGTGCCAATTCGGAGCGTATTGCTCCGCGGCGGCGACGTTTGAAGTCGAGTTTGTTGTTTTACAAGATCCTGCAAGCAATGCAGCGGTAAAAATTAAAAAGAGTTTCACAGGTCGCCCCCGATTTGTAACTTGAATAATTAATGCATGGCATTTGCTAAATTATACTTAAACAACAAATCATTTTCAAATGGGACGCACAAGAATCCGCTTTTACGGTTTTTTGATTTTGGTAACGGCAACTTTTGCAAACCGCACTACAGATTTATTCAGAGCATCTGGGTTGATCCGATTGAGCTCATCGCTACTACGGAGCAGCTCAATAACAAATAGCAGTTCTCCAAATGCGAATGCTCTCAAAGGAATTCAGAGCACAATTGGCAATCTAGTGTTTATCGGCGGAGCTACATCGGAGCACTACGTCGCACTTGGGAAGAGCCGAAGCGGCAAAAACATCTTAACTCTCGATCTCTCTAAGACTATCTTCTTTACAAATATCGACTTGTCCGAGACCACAGTGGGAAGCGGCATCTATCAAGGATATGGTTATGACTATTGGAGTTCAGTCAGCGGTTCGCCCTCTGTAAATTACAAATTTATCGCGACAAGAGACAAAGTCGATCGCGCTTTACTAAATATCAAATGGCAATTGATTCCGCTGCTGAGTGATCCAGTATCCGGTGAAAAACAACCTCAGATACAGATACGAGAAGAACTCACTGATTCAAGGTGGATCCACGTTCTGGAATCAAGTATCAGCAAAATCCCGGTTTTAGAGTATATGAGTATCAACTCAAAATTGTCGAAGAATGACCTAGAATTTTGACTTGACCGAGAGAGGCAGCCGGCATCGTTGGACGACGCGCTTGTCATTCATATTTATCTTCATAATAAATATTGACCAGTTTCATTATAAAATGTATAAAATTTAAACATTCTATTAACCATTGCATTCAACCAAGGGGTTTTTATGAAATTTATTACAAAATTCAGCATCTTAGCGCTCAGCCTCGCAGCTACTACAACCTTCGCCGGGGACGAAAGCAAACTGACTCGCGAACATTATTCTTGCGACAATGGCCTCTTTTTGGACCTCAATGGTGAAAGCCTAGAGTTGTCGGGTGAGGGAATTGCAAAGGCTGTTCAGGCGACATACGTAGGCTTTGATGCTAAGGACCACGCCATCTTCAAAATCTCGGACGTTTCGGACGCACTAGGCATCGAATTCGTAAAGCACTACAAACCGGCGTATGCAACGTCGATTGAAATCTCATCGGACGTATTGGCAAAAAACTCGGGCGAAATCTCCATTGTTTACACCTCCGAAATGACCACGGAGACGGCGACGAAGTCTTTAGTCTGTACACCGCTCTAATCTCTTGAAAGGTAGAAGAATATTTTATGAAATTTATCGCAGCAATTGTATTGAGCCTTACGTCTTTGACTGCTCAGGCGCATTGGGAAACCGATGCAAATTATGTAAGCCAACACTGCGAGCTTGCAGCGGCACAAGGTCCATTGCGGGACTTTACAATTTTCTACCGCCTAAAAAACAATGTCTTGCTCCACATTGATCGCGTCGATGTCCAGTGGGATCCATCGCTTGACGCTTATACAGAGAACGATACCTTCCGAAAGGACGATGCTGATTCAGAACCGGAAGACGGTGAAGATCTAGGTTCCATTCGTCAGGCTCACGCAGGACCCCCGCCATAATGCTGCTTTCGGAGAGACACGCATCTGGATTGCTGCAAGTCAGTTTGATCTTACGATTCAACTGAGGAGTGATCATGAGGGTGGATCTGCGCTTGTATCGTTCGCAAGCGACGGCCCCTCAAGCAAAGCACACTACCGCTGCGAAGGCGTTACGTTCCGCTTCTAAAAAAGGGACAAACTGGCGAGGAATGTTTCGGCGAAAGAAATCGCCATGCTAAACATTCAGAGACATAAATTTCACGGAGAATGGAACTACACCATAATTCCGCGAAGTGTCTAAGTTATTTTTTGACAGATCCTAAATAGAAAGAGTTTCCCATGATCAAACCCAAGCTGGACTTAATAAGCAAATCCTGCCTACTGACATAACTCCATCCCTCCGCTTAAACTAAAAATCATGCGTCTGCAGTTTTTAGCAGTTGAGGAGTTAGATTCGTCATGTCACAAATCATTGGACTCGCGGGAATCATCTACACAATTTATTTTGTGATCGGACATCCGCACACTGCCTTCAATGGCTACTGGGATCCTTCTGCTGGCATGCTGCTGGGAATCGGACCACCATGCGTTATGATGCTATCGCATAATTTAACTGACCTATTAATGGGTATTAAATTACTTTTTCAATCCATCACAAGTCAGCATAGCCGGCACCAAGCAGAAATTATTGAGACATTAACTCGCGCAAGCCAAATTGTGCGGAGTGACGGCCTGGGTGCCCTCGTACAAGTTCGCGACCGTGTTCGCTATGATCTGCTGCGCGACGGCATTTCACTCATTATTAATGACTTTAAACCGGAAGAAATTCGTCATAATCTGATGGCCCGCATCAACGCAAAACAGTCGCGTATGGGACTTGCTACCAATCTTTTTGAAAATATGTCTAAGATCTGCCCTGGTATGGGAATGATTGGAACCATGCTTGGTCTTATTCAAATGCTTAGCAATATGAATGATCCCTCAAAACTTGGTGGCGGTATGGCCACGGCGATGGTGACAACTCTCTACGGCCTCACTATCGGCACCATTATTTACGGTCCATGGGGTGAAAAAATTCATCTAGAGGCAGAAAAAAACCTTGAACTCGACATGATGGTACTCGAAGGCATGCTCAATATTAAGAGCAAGAAATCAAGCGTCCACATGAAAGATATTATGAAGACGTATGGCGCCCATAAGACGCCATCACCTAAGGGTGCTTAAACATGGCTGAAAACGCCAAAGACAATTCTCGGGCCGAAGAATCGCTTGCGCATTTTCAAGAATTTGAAATGCCGCGTGGCAAACGATTTCAAACCTCGAAGGGTGAAGGTCTTTGGCTGCTTTCCTTTGGTGATTTAAGTCTCATTCTCATTAGTTTTTTTATTATGTTGCTATCGTTCTCGTCTATGAGTCAGAAAAAAGCAGATATTATGCGGGAAGCAGTTCAATCTAAAACTACCGCAGCGTCTAAAGCAAAACAAGATTCACTCACAGCAGTTAGTAAAAAGATCGAGACTGAGATCAAACGTCTGAAGCTCGATAAAAGCGCTGAGGTCGTCTTTGATGATCAAGGGATCGCCATCGAGTTTAAAGACGGCCTACTTTTTGACGTTGGGTCCGCAGCCAGTAATGCCAAATTCAAGGTCGTTGTCGGCCAAGTGATGCAAGTCATTGCTACAACGCCCAATCAGTATCAACTCAAGATCGAAGGTCATACCGATGACATCCCTATAAAGAGCCCCCAGTTTGCTTCAAACTGGGAACTTGCCAGCGCGCGAAGTATCGCCCTCATGCGTCAGTTCGCGCAACGTGGAGTGAAAGAAGATCGTATGAGTATCGTCTCCTACGGTGAGACACGCCCTAAACGTCCAATTACCGGGTTAAAAGGGGACGACCTAGCCAAGGCTCGCGCCGCGAACCGTCGCGTCGTTATCCGCATCGAGCCTAAATAAAACGCCCGCCACTCCCCGAACACCTTGACACTCCAAGAATCGACTCCATCCTAGCCTATGCCCGTGTGAAAAGAATATCCGGTCAAGCTCCTGAAATTTAAAGAAAATGCAGTCTTTATGGCACCTTGACCGAAATGAATGGAATGCCTATTCTTAACTTAGGGTTATTTGAAACGAATGCGCGAGAGTTTCACAGTTTTTGGTTAAAATGGTACTTAAGCTAAGTCGAACTGAATCTATTTCAGTAATAGCGAAGTACTGATCGAGGTGAAAGCGGAATGGAAAACAACAAAGACGATCACAAGGGTGATCACGAATATGGTGAAGATCACGGCACAAGCGTTATCACAGAACGCAAATCGGAAGTCCGTAAGCCTTCACTTTATAAAATTTTACTGCATAACGACGATTACACACCCATGGAATTCGTGGTGATGGTGTTGGAGAATTATTTTCACAAAGATAAAACAGCGGCCACAGAAATTATGCTTGCTGTACATCATAAAGGTGTCGGCACCTGCGGCATCTTTCCATTTGAAATAGCAGAAACGAAAGTGATGCAGGTTATGGAGTGCGCTCGTGAAAACGAACATCCACTTCAGTGTACGATGGAGAAGGTTTAACGGTTTCTAGTTGGGACAGTACAAGGACGTTCCAACAAGGAGGTTCCAAAATGATTAGTCACGATCTAGAGATCAGCTTAAACCTTGCCGTAAGCGAGGCTGCAAGACGCGGCCACGAATACGTCACAATTGAGCATATACTCTTTGCTCTTTTGCAAAACGACTCTGCAACACGAGCTCTGAGAGCTTGCGGAGCCTCGATTGAATTGACACGCAGCAAGCTCGAGGATTTTTTCGCGGAGCATATTGCCGGGGCTGTTCTACGTCCTGGGCAGATGCCACAACCAACGGTTGGCTTTCAGCGAGTGATTCAGCGGGCAGCCCAACATGTTCGGTCGTCCGGGAAAGAACGCATTAAAGGCGAGAACATTCTTGTTTCGATGTTCTCGGAACGAGATTCCTTTGCCGTTTATATCCTTCAACAGCAGAACGTCGCTCGCTTTGATGTCATCAATTACATCTCTCATGGTATCGCGAAGCTCTCAGATGGATCAGCCGACCCTACCCCACGTTTGCCGGCTGAAACTGATGAAGATGGTGGTGAATTTGAAAGCGGAAACTCGCAGTCCGCTGGTGAAGACGAGGGCGACAACCGCGGTCGCTCCAAATCAGTGAAAGATCCTCTAACTGCATTTGCGGTAAATCTCAATCAACGCGCCAAAGAAGGTCGCATCGATCCACTGATCGGTCGCGAAGAAGAAGTCGAGCGCTGCGTGCAGATTCTCTGCCGTCGTCGCAAAAACAATCCATTGCTAGTCGGTGATGCAGGCGTTGGTAAGACGGCAATTGCCGAAGGACTAGCTTGGAAGATTGTGCAAGGAGAAATTCCGACTCCTCTCAAAGACGCGCAAATCTTCGCACTCGATATGGGCGCTCTACTCGCCGGGACAAAATTTCGCGGTGATTTCGAGCAACGCATGAAAGGTGTTCTCGATTCCATCAAGAAACGTAAGAACGCAATTCTCTTTATTGATGAAATCCATACCGTGATCGGTGCGGGACAAGTTTCGGGTGGCACGATGGATGCCGGCAACCTTCTAAAACCGGCGTTATCCAACGGTGAACTACGCTGTATTGGTAGCACGACCTTTAAAGAGTTTAGACAGTATTTTGAAGCCGACGCAGCACTAAGTCGACGCTTCCAAAAAATCGACGTGGAAGAACCATCCATGGAAAATGCTGTAAAAATTCTGAAAGGCCTTAAACCGAAATACGAAGAACATCATAACGTAAAATATTCGGATGAAGCTTTAAAAGCTGCTGTCGAGTTATCGACTAAATATCTCCGCGATAAAAAATTGCCTGATAAAGCTATTGATGTCATGGATGAAGTCGGCGCCAGTTACGCACTCAAAGGCCACAGCAAAGCTTCAACAAAAGCTAAGCGTGTCGGTGTGGATGATGTGCAAGCGATCATTGCCAAGATGGCCCGCGTCCCTGCGGAAAAAGTGTCAAACGCTAACCGTCAAGAACTCAAAGATCTTGGAGGTCGGCTAAAAGGCCTTGTTTTCGGCCAAAACGATGCGATCGATGCCGTCGCTGAAATGATTAAAATGAACCGCTCTGGTCTTGGTCACCCAGACAAGCCGATTGCGAGCTTCTTGTTTGCCGGCCCTACAGGCGTTGGTAAAACAGAAGTGGCTAAGCAGTTAGCGCTCACTCTTGGTATCGAATTCGTACGCTTTGATATGTCCGAGTATATGGAACGCCACGCGGTGAGTCGTTTGATCGGTGCACCTCCAGGCTATGTTGGTTTCGAGCAAGGTGGACTACTCACTGAAGCGATTAATAAGGCTCCCCATGCCGTACTCCTACTGGATGAAATTGAAAAAGCTCATCCTGATATGCAGAATATTCTCTTGCAAGTCTTCGATCACGGGACATTGACCGATAATAACGGACGGAAGACCGACTTCCGCAATACAGTCATCATTATGACTACTAATGCTGGTGCTCGCGATCTCTTGCAAAGCAATATCGGCTTCGCTCGTCCAGCTCATAGCGCTCATGAGGGCGAAATTCAGGCGATTAAAGACATCTTCTCTCCGGAGTTTAGAAATCGTTTAGACGGTGTCATTACCTTTAAACCACTTCCGAAGGAGATCGTCTTACAAGTGGTTGATAAGTTCGTTGATGAACTCAATATGCGGCTTGCTCTCAAAAAAGTGGATTTGGAAGTCTCGGATGCCTTAAGAGCTTGGTTAGCAGAAAAAGGTTATCACCCTTCATACGGTGCAAGACCGCTCGCTCGAACTATTCAAGATCACCTGAAGAAACCGCTTGCCGATGAGTTGCTATTTGGCAAACTCAGCAAGGGCGGCGGCAAGGTATTTGCTGATATTAAAGACGGCAAGCCGACGTTTACGTTCTCTTAACAGTCGAGCCTTCGTGTCGTCCTGAGGCACGAAGGCTTCTTCTGTCATCCTGAGATCTACTTCGTTTTACTGAACGCGATCCCCAGCTTTAGCGCCAGCATCGGGACTTAATAAAAATAAATCCTTACCACCCGCACCCGCTGCCAAAACCATTCCTTCGGACATGCCGAATTTCATTTTCCGGGCCTGGAGATTAGCAACCATTATCGTGAGACGTCCTTCTAAGTCTTCTGGTTTATAAGCACTTTTAATCCCCGAAAATACCTGCCGGGTCTCAGTGCCAATATCCAACGTAAGTTTCAATAACTTTTCCGCGCCCTCAACATGTTCTGCTTTTGCAATACGTGCGACTCGCAAATCAATTTTTGCAAAATCGGAAAACTCGATCTCTGGTGCAAGCTTAGTAGGATCGGCAGCCGGGGATTTCTCCTTTTTCTCTTTTTCTTTCGATTTTACCGTCGCCTCAGGCTCGCTCACGACTGGCGATTCCGCCTTCGACGCCGCAACCATCGACTCGACTTTTGCTGGTTCCACTCGTTTAATCAGATGCTCAAATTTAGCCAGTGCATGATTCTCTAGAATCTTCTGTGCATCAACCCAAAGATAAGGCTTCTCTTGAAATAGTGACTCTACGAGTGTCACATAGCTTGGCAAAATCGGCTTCAGATAGACCGAGAGAATGCGGAACACATTAAGAGCGGCCGTTAGAATT
>CAZUYQ010000040.1:7790-16484 GCA_964624705.1 uncultured Polynucleobacter sp. | reverse complement strand
ACATCCGTTTTTACTAGGACCCAGGGCTGATAGGTATCGAAATACTTATTAGCCTCATCAGCAGCCTCGCGAATCTCATTAATGGCTCGGCTGTACTGTCGTTTTTCGTAGGCATCGGCAATTGCCGTCGAACGATGCTGAGCAGCCTTCACTAAAGCTCGGCCTTCATCATCAAGCGTCACTAAGCTTCCACCAAGTTTCTCAAGCATCTGCGCAGATCGCGACGCAATATTTGTGATCTTACCAACCAGCTCGGCGTTGACACGGCCAGTAAAATCTTCAAAATTCCAATCAAGATCGCCGATGCCGTCGTTTAATTTACTCGCTAAATAGTAGCGGAAATAAAGTGGACTTAGATGCTCGGCAAACGTGCGAGCATTGATAAATGTTCCCTTTGATTTGGACATCTTGGCGCCGTTTACCGTCAACATCCCATGAATCCACACAGATGTCGGCAGGCGGTAACCTGCGGTCTTAAGCATTGCCGGCCAAAACAAAGTATGAAAATACATAATGTCTTTACCGATACAGTGGTAGAGTTCGGTCCCACCACCTGGCTTCCAGTAAGCATCCCAATCAATTTTTTTCGCAGTACAATATTCTTTAGAAGAAGCCATGTAGCCTACCGGTGCATCCACCCAAACATAAAAATACTTACCTGGATGACCTGGAATTTCAAAACCAAAATAAGGAGCATCGCGACTGATACACCAATCTTGGAGTTCAGCACCAAGCCACTCTTCCATCTTGTTGGCAACCTCAGTCGGAGTATGCTCGCCAACCCATTCTTTCAAGAACTCGCGGAATTCAGCCAACTGAAAGAATAAATGTTCTGTGTCTCGTACCACTGGTGTACTTCCGCACATAGAACAATGGGGATTTTTGATCTGCGTTGTAAGATAAGTCGCGCTACAAGAATCGCACTGATCCCCATACTGATCAGGCGTGTTACAGTTAGGGCAGGTTCCGCGAACAAAGCGATCTGGTAAAAACATTTTATCGTGTTCACAATAAAGTTGTTGCATAGACTTCTGCACGATATTGCCGCGTTCTTTTGCGCTTTTAAATATGCCGATAATAAGCTCACGATTTACCGGTGAATGCGTCGAGCCATAATGATCATGCTCAATCTCAAAAACTTTAAAATCGCGAATATGCTCAAGACGAACTTGCTCAATCATCTCTTCTGGCGAGATTCCTTTTTTGCGTGCCGCGATCATAATCGGAGTGCCGTGAGTGTCGTCAGCGCAGATCAGCATAGATTCATGACCGCGCATTTTTTGAAAGCGATTCTGAAAATCAACAATCAAGTGTTCGACCATATGACCAATATGAATGTCACCGTTGGCATAGGGCAATGCTGCCGTAATTAAAATCTTGCGATGTGGCTGAGTAGGCATAATCCGTCCTTTGGCTCGAGTAGCAGGCCCATTATTGTAGCAGGGAGAGTGGCCATCGCAAGGATTAAACAGTAAACGCCCGTCAAATTAACCAAAATGACTCCCCTGGCCGGTCTTTAAAACCGGCCATACCCCAAAAATCTTCGCACTAGCTCTTTGATTGCAATGAAAACAAAGAAGTCGCAAATTACCGACAGTGCTCTCCCCACCAAGTGCGACCGGTTGAATATGATCGTAGTTTAAGTTTTTCCGACTTCCGCAATTTACACATGCACCTTTATCACGACGCCAAATTTCATGCTTAAGAGCTTTCGAGATGTATCGAGAAGAAGAAGAAGAAGACGGCGATAAAACATCCTTAGAATCTTCCACCGACGTCACGGGTAACGGTTGTTTTTTAGGCGCTTCACCTTGAGTTCTTTTCTTGCCAAATTGTTTTGCTTCTAAAGCAGAAATACTAAGATCTGACATCACATCAATCAATTCCGCATAACTCATGGCTGTACCCTTGATACCCAGGAGACTTCTAACACTCTCCAGTTTTGCTTTGAGTTTATCGGTCACTAAGAATCGCACCTCGGACGTCGTCTCGGTAATCGCTCTTTCCTTCTCCTTAGGCAGCGCTTGTTTGGGATCAATCTTCAAAAGCTCTTTCTGCGCATCGCGTACAGATTTATGTTCCAACTTTTCTAAGACATCGAGCTTTTCCTGAGACGTCACAATACGGCAAGGTTCGTTAGCCTGAATGTCACGAAAAAAACTTTGTGCTTGATGAACATTGCTGAGACTCAGCGCACCTGTTGCTATTTTCTCTTCGACCTGAGGAAGATCTCTCAAGAGTCGCATCGCTTGAATACGACGAGCCGCCTGACCCTCACTGTATTTTAGTTCGCCAAGGGCGTAATCAAAGAGACTTTTATAACCTAGATCAGAGAAAAGCCTACGTCGTTCGATCTCACGCAGGTGATGCAAGATTTTGACAACGACATCGCGTTCGGTTTGAACGAAATTTTTAATTTGAGTCAGCAGGTCGGCATCTTGCAAATGATTTAGGTTCATAAGTTTCCTCGATTTCAATTACCATACATATGTATGGTATATATGATTAATGCGAGAAACAAGATCTTTTTGAATCATTTTTGGCAAATATCTCACTAAAGAGAATTTCAGAATATCACCGCTGACGTCGCAAGTAATGCCCATCTTTCGAACACCAATAATTCTCACAAGAGTCGCTTAATTGCACCTCGACAAATCTCCCTTCATTTGAATCTGTCATCTGCAAAGAGAACGGCAAAAATCCTGAAAATCTTTGCCTAAAGAGTGGATGTTAGAGGCATGGCGCTCTCTTTTTAATTTTTACATCGTATGTATAAATAGTAATGGCCTTTTCAGTTTTTACATACTATGTAAAAATTGAAAAGCAAGAACAGTGTCCATCCATCATGCCTGATGATGATCAGTCGTTTTTTTTCGCGCCAAGCTTTATGGTTTCCCGATCTTTTCCGCAAATACTGCAATTTTTTTCTTATTCACTGATCTCACCAACTTAATGATCTTATTAAAGTAATTCTTAGGTTTTTACTTATTAATCAAACATTGGTCAGAAGATATCTTGCTGAATCCCCTTATGAAAACCAGCCTAATACCGAAGAATCATAAAATATCTCCAAGGAGGGAGAACGCTTATGACAACAGGACTCACATTTATTTCAAACCTATCGTTGATTGCGTTGATCGCTTTGACGGGATGCAGCAGTAGTCAACAAGGTCAACAGGACGAACCTGTCAATGGTCAACAAGGCGAGAATAGCGCAGAAGACCAACAGTTAGAAAATCCATCTTTAAATGGTAATGTTAAAAAAACAGCTGAAGGCGAATCCATGAATAACGCCACGGCGCCTGCTACTAATAATTTCTCGGGCGCAAATCCTGCTAACGGCGCAAGTATGAATAACGCTCTATTAGACAATCCCGCTATGACAAACCCAACCGCCGTTCCCCTCAATCAGTCAACTCCGATTAATACTGGAAATCCTGCTCTTGCCAATGGCGCAACTCCCCCTACGAACAACGCCGTTCCGCCGGCTAACAACGCAGCCGCCCCGGCACCAGCTGCCGAAGCACCAAAGACCGGCAATGTTGAGCGTATGAATGCAAGTCCATTTACAAATCCACAAATGAACTGGCCCGGCAAAGGCAAAGTAAAATATGTAACACGAAGAACAACCCGTCACGCCGCGCCAAATGGCCCGGTCGTCGGTGAAATGGATACCGGCGATCATCCTCTCATTTACCAAAACGGTAACTGGGTGGAGCTTCATAACGGTACATTTATTAAAGGTAACTCGATGACGGATAAGCCCGTTGGCTATGAGCGCCGGGCGAGCCACTAAATCCGTAATAAAGTCTTATTTTTGTTTTATGTAGATCTCTGTTTCCAATTTGCGATACACTCCAGAAAATATCTGAATTCTAAATTATTTTCTGGAATGAGGTTCTCATGCGAAACAAGGGATTGTTTGCATCCATAAGTTTATTTTTTCTATCAGCGACGGCTATTCAAGCTGAAAACGCGTTTTATCGCCGCACCGTCCGCGTGATTGCTAATGAGTATGGAACATTCGAAGTGGTCCAGGATCAAAAGCTAGCCACCGATCACTACGCTCCATTCGCGGTTCATTCTTCACCGCAAACCGTCATTGAGCATGAGCCCGCCGGCAAAGCGGAACTTATTGAGTTAAGCGGTAGCGATGACGCTAAGATTTCTGCTTGGCTTAAAGAACACCATGTAAAGCCGCAAGGTCTGTCGTTCGACGAGGAGAAAGCAACAAAGGAAAAGGATGAATCTCGGACGATCGTCGACAGTGGACCGGTAGGTAATCGCATCAATCTCGTTTTTATGGGAGATGGATACACCGAAGACGAGAAAGAAAAATTCTTTGCTGATGTCTCACGACTCGTAAAAGATATGTTTGTTGGTAAGACGTTTACTTCCTACCTACCTTTATTTAACGTCCACGCGGTCTTCCGCGCTAGTAAAACAACCGGAATCGGTATGGGTTCGGCAAACGACACAGCCTATGGTTTATACCGCGAGGGTGAAACACTGCGAGCCATCTTCCCATCAAATAGGTCCGCGCTTCGCAGTTCCTGTAAAGCAGCTCCGGCCTGCGATTATCCAGTCGTTATTGCTAATGACCAGTATTACGGGGGTCTAGGTGGCGAATTTGCAATTTCTACAAGCTCCCCTACCAGCGGCTCAATCGTGCTTCGTCATGAACTCGGCCATAATTTCGGTAAAGTCGGCGAAGAATATGATGGTGGAAGTTATTTTGGTGCAAACTTTGGTTACAATGCATCTAGCGTTAAATGGGCATCCAACTGGGCAACCATAAAGCCCGTAACAAAAGAACCCATGTATGCACGTCATCTTAGTTGGCCTTGGTATAAGCTCGATAAAGGGCCCAAAACAGTCACGTTTAACAGTGACGGCAAACAAGCTAATACTTGGATTCGCATCAGCGCTTCAGGCATCGAAACGCCCGGCACCTTGTCCATTAAACTGGACGATCAATATCTGCTCTTTGCAAGCCCCAATCGCCTTGATCGTAGTTTTATCAACATTCCACTCCCAGCTCTTTCCGAGGGTAAGCACTCGCTTGAGTTTGCTGAGCATGTGGATGATCACAACAATTGGCTATCGTCGCTAACTGTACACGAGTATGCCTCAGATTTTCACAATAGTTCCGATTTTATCGGTGCATTCCCTGTTTTTGCCGAAGATCTCAGTCTGGAGGGCTACAGGCCAACGGATGAAAGCTGCCTTATGCGTGACATGGAACATCCTTTTTTCTGTCCTATTTGCCAAGAAAATAACTGGCTTAAGTTTTTCGATCAAATCAGTCTTATTGATTCGGTTACTGCCTCAAAAGAGAATGATCAAATTACTGTAAACCTAAGCACTGTCAATCTTGGTCAGTTTCGCAATGCAGGAACAGGTCGTGAAGGAGAACAATTGGATATCCATTGGTATTCAAACAATGAAGAATTAGTAGATGTAGCAGGTAAAAGAAACTGGACAAAACCGGCTAGCGCTCTTGGCACATCGATCGAAGTCCGTATTAAATTTCTAAGCAAAGAAATTCGCGCTAAGGAAATTACAGCAATGAAGACCGTCACACTCTCTAGCTTTTACTAAATTGGAATCGTTCAAATCGATCTAGCTCTTCTTCAATTGTCTTTTTGTTATTTGATGACTTCCCACCTGGAAGCCAAGTCCAATTTTGAATGAGCAGTTTTGTTTGCTGGCGATCCGCCTTCAAGTCCAAAACTGCTACTATTTGCTCGCCTATCAAGACCGGCAAGGAGAAATAACCAAATTTGCGCTTCGCTGGCGGAACATAGGCTTCGAAAAAATGCTCATAACCAAAAATATCTTGGAGTCTCTTGCGCATAATGATGAGAGGATCAAATGGCGAAAGGATATGAGTCAATACATGCTCCGGCTCACACCTGGTCTCAAGATCTTGAGGTTGGATCCAAAATTGCTTTTTTTCGTGGCCTTTTAACTGAATAGGCACAATTGTATTGCTCTTAACTCTGCTTTCGATGAGTTGATGCATAGCTTTCTTCTTGGCAGGGTCTAAATAGCAAACCGAGTCGAGACTAACAAAGGACTGTGAGCGGAGCGCGCGGTCCAATACATAGTTGCGTACCTCATCCTCAGACGCAGCGATTGGTTTTTCCGTATTTTCATAATCAAAGTGTCGCGTGGTCAAATCATATTTTTTTAGCATACCCAATCGTTCACTGACAACAAACTGGCCACCATTGAAGCCCAACTGCAGCGCCTTTTTGGAAGGTTTTCGACTTGCCCACTCATGATCCTTTTCAACCAATATATCGTCGCCTATATCCCTTATGGAAATAGGACCGTTTTTCTTGATGAGCGCTAACACCTTCCTTTTGTCGGCAGGCGTGACCGAGTCATACCAGCGATTCGGATTCAATCGTCGTCGACGCATATCACCCATAAAATACCTATAATCCTTCGTTGCGACATAGGCCAAGGCATGAGTCCAATATTCAAACACTGATTTGTCTATGGCTTGAAGTTGATGGAGAAAACTTCTTTCGTAATCAGCGACACGCGTAAAAAGAATGTGATGATGACATCGCTCGATAACATTGATTGTATCAATCTGAACATAGCCTAGATGTTCGATGGCTTTGAGAGCCGCACTTGGTCCAGCTCCAAAGGGACTCGGCCGGTCCAGCCCCTGTGCTCTCATCCAAAGTTGCCTTGCCGTCTTTAAATCGATCAATTTACACCCCTACGTTCGTGCCAAGAGAATTGATACACCCATTAAAATTTAGCGGTAAATCGCATCACATACTGTCGTCCCGGCAGCGGCTCGCGTTGCCGAGATTCCCAGGCGATGCGCCCATCATTTTGGCCGGTCATCACGTCGCGCACAGGAACCGATTTCAGATCCGCGAGATTTAGAACTGAAACGCCAAAAGCCCACCATGAATCTTCAAGATAACGATCTAACGATAGGTCGTGAACCCAAATATCGCCAATTTCTAAGGTATTTTCTTCGTCATCGTAGGTCCTTCCTTGATAACGACTGACAGTACGCAGCGTCCATTCCTCAGGAACTACTTTCAATCCAGCGCCAATCACACCCTGCCACAGCGGAACTCGCGGCAGGATCTTCTCTCGCTCACTCCGTGCATCTGTTAACGATACACCCGTTTCTAAATCAACAACTGATTTCAAAGAGAACCACTTCTCTCGCAGCTCTATGCCACGATAGCACTCAAGCCCCATATTATTCGACTTCCAAGTGGTGGTCGAAATCGGCAGCGCCCGAATACGATCATGCAGATCCTCAGCCCACAATGTGAGAGAACGTTCTCCACGCCACTGCTGCCATTCTAAGTTGCGTCGCCGCAATCCCCCTTCATAAAATGACCCGAATTCATGAGTCAATGTTTCATTACCCATAAACTCTGCGCCATTGCCATTGCGCTCAAAAAGTGATGGTTGACGTTCTAACTTTGCTCCCTGAATCCAACCAGACCAATTGTTGCGATGGACAAGGCTGGTCACACCGTAATTTTTTGCAAGAACAGATGAAGAATCACCTCCGGTAAGAGATTCATCCAATTTCCACTCAAATTGTAACCAGCTCAACGCATCCCATTTCGCTCCAGCATAGATTTGCGACTGATCCGCATGAGGCCGATAGGATTCGCTTTGGTCCGATGATAATCGAACATCGACAGCGGATCTTTTTAATTGAACTATCCAAGCCCATGTTTCATCTTCAGACTCTTGTTCTAAATAAACAGCCCCTTGAACGGTCTTTGTCGAGAAACGGCGGCTTGGCACTCTTGATATATCCTGGCTTGCATCACTAAATTTTCTTGCCGTCGCTAATTGTTGCGCAGAGAATCCGAGATAGGTTTGATTTAAAATTTCATGCCGGAGCCGGCCACTAATAGCAGTTGTCTCACTTGCGAGGCGTGCACTCCCATCACCCTGCGCCAAGCGTATCGGCATACCTTGATTTGCCGTTTGTCCCCAGACAAATAGTTCCGCTTCTGTTTTAGCACCCTCAAATCGCAGCGAACTCGACCCCATATTTGCGGCGCGGTCATTATTACTCCGACGTCGGAGTAGATGATCATCACGATTACGAATCGTTCCGTTATCACTATAAAAAGAATACTCACCTTTCGTTGTTTGCCTTCGCACATAGGTACGAGACTGCCAGGGATCAGCTGAAAATTGATATTCTCCCCAACCAGAAAGCCCAAAAACATCCCCAGCGATGAGCCCCCCCTCTCCTCCTGAATTCATCACAGGACGCGAGAGAAACTGCACAACGCCCCCAGGGCTTGCCACTGGTACATTCCAAGGCGCAAGACCGCGGTGAATGCGCAGCTCTCCAAAAGCTCGCAAGTCAATGTCGTCAATCAGCGGAAATCCAGTAAATGGATCTTGCAGCTCAACATCATCAAGAAAAATATGACTTGAACGTGCATCGTTACCCCTGAAGAGCGGTAATGAAAACCCACCCGCTGATGGTTTTGCTTGATCAATCGCTGAAACGGACGGGTCAAGTTTAAATTGAGTATTGACGTCAAACTGCGTCTCTTCAACGGGTCGGACGAGTGTTGAGTTCCCACCACGTTCGATGATTCGCCGACCGTGATCTCGGCCAGTTACAATCACTTCGTTGGACTCTGCGGCTTCGCAAGGAAGAGCAAAAAGCAAGATGAG
>CAZUYQ010000040.1:6138-7780 GCA_964624705.1 uncultured Polynucleobacter sp. | reverse complement strand
CTTTCGGGCTCAGGACGACGGACTGCGGATCTGCATTTCCAACCAATCATCGAATCACCTTGCATTGTGTTGTCGCTTGCATTAATTTCACCCGACCTGGTTTAGGGGAAGTCCGGTTCGAATCCGGCACTGTGCCGCAGCGGTGTGAAGGAAACCATTCCTTCGAGTCCGAATACCTAACAGGATTTACTTCGAGCAAAGGAGCATCCCGTGATTTATTCTGCACTAGGCTAGTACTAAATTAGCCACCATTCAAATATTCTTGTAAAAAAAATAATCTCAAAAAGATTCGATCTTCGATCTAAAGGTTTTTATATGCGAAAATTTGCTATTTTCTTAGCGCTGTTTATCGTTAATACATCCTGCGGAAGTTTGCCTCGGTCAAACCACAGCGATCAAAACGCACCCGTTATCAATACCAGTGTATCGACAACGGCGATGACCGGCATAGTGATTCAATCTACTGATACATCTTACACGTCTACAGCTATTTACTATTACGATCTAAATGCTGGCAAAATAACTCTTCTTACCGGCGCCGAATCCGGCGACACCTATACAAAGTGGCTTGACGGAAAAATTTATCTTTTTAATCGTTCCGCTGGACGGGTTAGTTACAGTTCGTTTGTGCCAAAATCTGGAATATCTTCTCGATCAAACGAAATAAGCACGCCAGAAGCTGCCACCTATGATCCAGTCGCAGCTATCCTTGGACCTTCTGGAGAATTGATACTATCTATGAATGCTGCAGCGTCTCTCGCGTTTATCACAACTACAACGACTACAAAAATCAATGGGGTCGAAACGGGGGTTCCAACACAACCATTCCGACCTTCTGAGCTATGGCGCGATGACAATAAGATCCTCGTCACTCATCAGGCACTCGATGCCAATTTCAAAGCTAGCGGCGCGGGTCGTATCTATTCTGCTCAATCAACTAACGGGATGTGGAATTGGGTTTCAACCTCTGGCAATGCACTGGTTATATCAAATCCGGTGTTTATCTCGCCCAGGTCCAATCATACCGCTTATATTGGCGGCGTTTGCTATACCAATGCTGGTGCGGCCTGTGTCGCAGGCATCGATCAATTCGACGTTAGCACAGGCCAATCCACTCATATTTCATCGTGGGACGCTAGCACTTGGGAAGCTAATGGTGGATTTTACGAAGATCTCACCGATGAATCGTTGCTAGTCTGTGTTCGTAATAAGACCACTCAAAAAAATCTTGTCGCACGCTATACTATTGCCGATGGTAGTATGAAAAACTTCTTTGAACTTTCGGGGTCGAACTGCGGCGGAGTTCTTGCAGATCGCAGCTTGATGAAAGTATTTATCGGCCAGGCGTTAAGCGACGGAAAAGGTTCTATCACAATATTGGACCAAGATGGTACCATACAGACTACGACATCGATGACAACAGGTGTTAGCGGAATGACGGCATCGTTCGACTAAGCTCAGAAAGAAGTCTTTATGAAAATTTCCACGGCTGTCATGTTTGTAGTTCTCGTCATTCAAACACGGACTTTTGCCAGCACTAATAATCCAAAACGCATTGTATCGCTCTCTCTCGCCAGCGATGAAATCCTGGTTGATCTTTTAGCAAGCTGTAAAAAATCCGGTCATCTACTGGCGGTTTCCA
>CAZUYQ010000040.1:0-6128 GCA_964624705.1 uncultured Polynucleobacter sp. | reverse complement strand
AATCTTCATCCTTTATTGTAGAGCGTGTGAAAGACATTCCTGCTCGGGTTCACTCTGAACCTGAGTCCGTCCTAAAACTAAATCCCGATCTCGTGATTGCAGCGAGTTTTAATCGATCGGAACTCCTTGAACTCCTGCAAAAGCGCAAAATTCCTTTGATCATACTTGACAAGTTTTCATCCCACAGAGATATCGCCGAGAATATCCGTCTTATTGGCAAAGCCACCGGATGCGAAGATTCAGCAATGAAAATGGTCACTGATTTTTTATCGAAAATCGAAGGTATTCGCAAAACAAGGGCCTCAAACAAGAATGAAACGGCTGTTTCCTGGAGTTCTGATTTAACCGTAATGGCCGGCGAGACTCTCTTCGATGATCTACTCACAATAAATCATTTAAAGAATTCTGCGACCACTGCTGGACTAAAAAATTGGCCGCGGGTTTCATCCGAATCACTTCACAAGTGGAATCCCGATTGGATCATTCTCAGCTGCGAACCTGAGGAATGCAAAAAAGTTCGGGAGACTGCGCGAACCCATCCGGCATGGAAAAATCTTGAAGCGGTAAAAAAAGAGCGATTTATTGAAGTTTTACCACGAGCACTTGTAAGTACCTCGCAATTTTTTGGTATTGCTTTATTGCCAGCAAAACCCACTATCAAATAACAAAACGCTGCCTTTGATTTTGGACAAAGACAGCGTTTGTTGTTTCAAAACCTTTATATTTATCAATCTTGACGGCAGCTAGTCACAACACAAGTCTGGTGATAACGATTGCACTCATACATCGCCTGCCGTGATGCATCATAGTTTGTGCGACCACGTCCCGTATGAGCAGCGCCGCCATGGTTCTCGTAGTAATCATCCGCTGCTGTACAGACATATCCACGTACGGGTTGCGGATATCCGCCACCTTGTTGACTACACGCGCCACTGCGGTAGTCGTAGAAACAGCCTTGAGACGACTCACACTGATATTGATTGTAGTTATAGCGGCTACAGTAGTTTGGCTGTGGTTGAGGGTGCGGCTGTGGATGCGGTTGTTGCCCGGTGTAGCATTGACCGCTCGGGCCATCAAATTGACATCCCGCGGATACGCACTGTTGATATTCGTAGTTATAGCGCGAGCAATAATTCGAGGGAACCGGCTGAACTGGTCCGCCACCTCCACCGCCATGGTCGATGCTTAGACACTGACTATAAATCCTACTGTACTGGCAACCTTGAACGCGCTCGCACTGACGAGGATCTGTATACTGCTGACAATAAGAATAATAACCACCGCTCGGAGGATAATGACTCATCGAAGTAGAGGAATCGGAGTCGTCGCCAATAACTCTTTCCTGCAAGGAATCTTCTTCAAGTGATTGAATCACATTTTCTGCATGAGCAGTCATTGCCGAAAGTAAAACAACTGAAGTGACGATCTGACCCAAACATCGTAATAATTTCATAAAACCTCCTCATACCTTCGCAATAATGACCAAACACGGTGGAGCCGCTCCACTAAGAATCATGACTTGAATTACGAAATCAATCAAGATCGTCAAATTGACTGGGATAAATGTAAATTTACCGGCAACCAAGAGCCTATATGTAGTAAAAAAACTACACTGCCCTAGCGCGACAAAGCGTGCTAGGGCAAGTTTTGCTCAGTTCATGAACAATACGCAGTTATTGGGCAACTACGCGTGTCTTCATTGTCCATACGCCGCAAGTATTCTCAGTGCGAACAATATAATCGGCGTCCTCATTTGCTGTTGCTTGAATTGCACCAACACCTGATTTTTTTCCATCGCCGCCAACTTTTTCCCAAGTATAAACAAGACCCGCAGCATCTAAGCCAGATGCTGAGAATTCAGTGCGACCATTTAGGACGACTTTTTTACCCAAGCCAAATTCTGGAGGCGCACAAACGCTGTCGACTGGAACAACGAAAGAGACCGTCTCACCAAGATTGTTGCAACCCAGCGGAGTTTTAACATATCCGTCGCCATTCCAAGTTTTTCCCCAACTGTTTTTGATCAGAAAGTTCGTCTTACCTTCAGCATCAGTCTCATAACCCGCTAAAGTGACCGCGTGGTTGGTTTGAGTGTTAGCGCATTTAGTGATAGTTCCAGAAGCGCCGTCCCAGTAAGAGTTTGCACCAACAGTGATCCACAAGGCGCCAAAATCGATGACCGCTTTTTTAACTTCATCCACAGTGGCACGACGACCCGCTGAGCCAACATTACCCCATTTCACAGCTTTCGCCGCATTGGGAGTGTTTTTGCAACGGAGGTTTCTTCCTTGATAAGGAAAGCTCGACTCTGCGCTAATACCTTTTTTTACCATGTAATTGAATGGCTCCCAGCCGCCACCACAACCATAGCTTCCACGATCACAGGATACTAATTCTTGCTCTGATAAATCGAAGGACTGATTGCTTTGCTTAAGAAGCGCCGATTCCATAGCCGCGACGCCAGCAAATGCCCAGCACGATCCACAAGAACCTTGATTCTTCACGGACGTAATCAGGCCTAGTTCACGCAGATCGTACTTAGCTGGAAGATCTGATTCCGTGCGATCGAAGCTTAGGAACGGAACGCCATAATCGGCGTCTGCTGGTACAATTAAACCTGTGGCATGTTTCGTTTTCGTAACCTTTGCACTCGCGACCGTTGCGCTAAGTGCCAGGCCCACCAGTAATACATAACTCCGTTGTTCCATGATTCATCTCCTTATCGTGTGTTTAAGGGCGGAAGTATTTCCACTCTTAATCGTAACGCTTAGAAGATATCGGAATCAAAAAGCGGAGCATTAGCTTTACTGATGAAGAACGAAAGCAGATCTTATGGCTAATTTAAAGCTAAAAAATAAGTTTCTGAGTGTAAATGCGCTAGATGATTAGTTTGATGGTACGCGAATTGTTTTACTGCCAACCTCAAGGCCTGCAGCGTTTTTAAAGATCAAACTATAAATATTGCCGGCTTGAAATTGCATCGGAAACTGAGTAGTGAAGAACGCACGATCAACTGCCGCAGTATTTGGAGTCGCGATAAATGCCAAATCAGGTGCTTGAACACCACTCTGGCGACAAACTGCAAGTTCGGTACGACACATCAAAACCGAACTCACACCAGAATTTTGTGGTACAGAAACCTGTAAATTTGGGGTTGCTTCGTTACTGCCGACAAGCGCAAGAAACGAACGGAAAACGCTTGGAATTGTATTATTACCACTACCAGGTCCCATCAGTGGTTCGTTTAAAATCGAGTCAGGAGATGCGCGAAACACCGGAGTATGCTCGCCGTCACTGTTGGATCTGGTTGCGGCGACAGTCGCGTTTAACATATCACGGATAGTCCCGGTCTTCTGAGTTAACATTTTTGCAATCGTTGTACGCCATGAATAGGTGAACGCTCCGCCCATCTCATCGCCAAAATCCTGCGACATTTCATTCGCGCGCGCAGCGCCAATAATCAGTCCTTGCTCAAAAGGACGGTTACCATCAGCGTTGGCTTGATTCATCGAATACTGCATATTATTTGCAGAATTATTAACGGCTTGCTGACCTTGCACACCAGTTAAGATAGCGGATTGACCGTCAACGTTCTGACCGCTGAAACAGGAGTCCATAACAACAATAAGACGTTTAAATGGAGTTTTTCTTACGGACTTCATGGCAGCAATCACTTCACTCAAATAGACCGATTCCTCTTCACCGTGAGACACTAAGGATCCGTCATCTGAACCGTGACCCGAGTAGTACCAGAAAAGAGTAGAATCCGCGTCAAGCGATGCGGCGACACGTGAACTTTCGTTGATAAAGTCGGCTTTTCTCGCACGATCCTTGGTAACAACCTGAAAACCAAAATCTGGATTACTAAAAAGTTTTGAAACTTCAATGACATCTCGTTCGACACCAGGAAGATCGTTTTCAGCACCAAAGATCAGGGCAACGTTTTTTGCGTTCTTATTCGCTGCGAGGTCGCGGGTTGAACTTTTAGATGTTTTAGGTCCGCATCCAACCAATGTCAGGATGTTTAGAATTAAAACGATGTAAATGGTTTGCACGTTCAGCATAGTATCTTCCTCGGAATGAATTCCATTTGAGGACCATAACGGCAGTGCAGGATTATTTAAGGGCAGCAACAGGTTCAATATAGCTATAAGTGCAAATTTCATTCCCTTATCAAAAGGCAGTTATTTTGATGGCTTAATCCCCTTCTACTGTAAAAATTTTGGACATTTGCGACCATAAGGTTTACAGTTCAGGCTCATTTTTGTCGAAAAGGAGCCTCAGGCATATATGGCTAATATTGCAGGGTTTAAATCAGTTGGCGTGATCGGCGGCGGTCAGATGGGCAGTGGTATCGCTCAGGTTTGTGCCGTTGCAGGATTAAAGGCTACTTTAGTCGATATTAATCCGAAGCAAATCGAAACAGCGAAAGTGGGGATCCAAACATCACTTGAGAAATTTGCGTCTAAAGGCGTTTTAACCAGTGATCAGGCGGCGTCCGCACTCAAACTTATGAACTATAGCTCAGAGCTATCCAGTCTTGCAGACTGCGATATCATCATCGAAGCCATCGTTGAAAACGAAAAAATTAAAGCCGAGCTGTTCAGCGCACTCGATAAAATCGCGAAGCCCGACTGTATTCTCGCAAGTAATACCTCTTCGATTCCGATCACTCGTTTGGGCGCGACCACCTCACGTCCCGATAAATTTATTGGGATGCATTTTATGAATCCGGTTCCGATCATGAAACTAGTTGAGGTTATTCCTGGCCTGGCTACCGCCGAAGAAACCACCCAAAGGATTTTGGACCTAGCAAAGGGTCTCGGCAAAGAAACAAGCCGTAGCCAAGATTACCCCGGATTTGTGGTCAATCGCATTCTAATGCCGATGATTAACGAGGCCTTTAATGCCTTGATGGAAAATGTCGCCTCTGCGGAAGATATCGATAAAGGCATGAAACTTGGAACCAACCAACCGATGGGGCCGCTCACTTTGGCCGATTTCATTGGCCTTGATACCTGTTATGCGATTATGAAGGTGCTCCACGAGGGTCTCGGTGATCCGCGTTACCGTCCGTCTCCGTTGCTTGCCAAATATGTTGAAGCTGGCTGGTACGGTCGAAAAACAAAACGCGGTGTTTATAAATATTAAATGAATCTTTACTAAAGGGACCAACTCGCATGTCAAAACACGATGCTCCACAGTTTCAAACGATCCGGGTCAAATCCTCAGGCCCTCGTTTTACGATCACCATTCACCGTCCTGAGGCTTTAAATGCTCTCAATGTAGACGTACTCGAAGAGATTGAAGAGGCACTCCTCGAAGACCTCGATCCTATAGATCACCGTGTCGTCGTCATCGAAGGTTCCGGTGATAAGGCATTTGCAGCAGGCGCGGATATTGCTTCCATGCAAAATCTAACTCCTCAGGAAGCGCTCGAATTTGCGCAAATGGGACAATCAGTCACAGCAATCCTTGAGTCTTTGCCACAGGTTGTCATTGCCAAAGTGCGCGGCTTTGCATTAGGCGGCGGCTGTGAGCTTGCGATGGCTTGTGATCTCGTTATTGCCGGTAAAAGTGCTAAATTTGGCCAGCCAGAAGTAAATCTTGGGCTCATCCCTGGCTTTGGTGGAACTCAGCGCCTCGCACGCCGTGTCGGATTACCATTAGCATTAGATATGCTCTTAACCGGTAAAGGCCGCACCATTTCCGGTGATGAAGCATTCCAGGTTGGCCTAGCGTCCAGGGTTGTTGAAGACGACAAGCTCGACTCGGAGATCGACCGGATCGTCGATGCCATAGTTAAAACTGGCCCCCAGGCCGTCGAAAATACCAAACGACTTGCTCGAGAATCCCTATCGACCCCGCTTGATGTCGGATTAAATAGCGAAGCCGCTGCTTTTGCATTGTGCTTTGCTCGCCCAGAAAGTAAAGAAGGCATCGGAGCGTTCTTAGCGAAGCGTACGCCCAACTTCAAAGTGGCGGAAGACGAAGAATAAGAGCATAGTGTGCCCAGCAATTTGACCCGCGATTCATCACAGGAGAATCAAAAATGAAAGACTTTATCGGCAAACTACAGAAGGATCTTAAAGGCCTACAAGACGCGATTAAGAAAGACTCAGACGAAC
>CAZUYQ010000039.1:27237-37307 GCA_964624705.1 uncultured Polynucleobacter sp. | reverse complement strand
CTTGTTTCTCCTAAACCGAGTTGCCCTCCAACGTTATAGCCCCAACATTTGACATGGTCTTTGTTGCTCTTTGAATAGAGAGCGCAGTTATGCCGAGGACTCGTAGTCATTTTACGAATATGAATTTCCACACCAGGAGCTTCAAACAATATGGGCGGGGCATCGGTCATCTGCGGTACTGCTCTTTCGTGTTCTTGACCCAATACGCCCTGATCTGACCTGCCCACACACCGAATGCCATCATCAAAAACACCGCAGGAATGCGCAAAGCCAATGCTCATCGTGCGTATAGGTTTAGGAGCGGCGAGAATAGGAAGTCTATCGCCCATTTGACCTGACGCATCGCCCCGATTCGTCGTATCGCCAAGGCCAAGTTCTCCGTAGTAGTTATAGCCCCAGCATTTCGCTTGACCTTCCCCATTCAACGCACAGACATGCATATCGCTACATGATAAATTTTTTGCTTCAAATCCTTCGCCTAAATTGACGTAAGGTAGCAGATCGTCGACCTTGTCCAAGGGACCTAAATTATAGCCTTGACCAATTGCACCTTGGTAACTTTGTCCCCAGCATTTTACCTTACCTTCTGTAGACGCAACACATGCGAAGCTCGAACCTAGGCATACATCAGCTACCTTTAGATCTTGTCCAAGTTTTGCAAACGGTAAATGAAACCCCATAGAGTTGGGATAAAAACCGTAACTATAAGAGTTACCAGTGGCCAACTGAAGGTTACTATTTGACCCCCAACATTTTAGCTTTCCTTCACCAGAAAGCGCGCAACTGAAACTACCGCCAGTTAAGATTTTTACGGGCACAAACTCTGCCTCTGCATTTGAACACGTCAGCACTAAGATTGAGCTGAAAAGTAGCTGTTTCATGGTTGGCATATACTTTCTCCTTATTCCAAGATCATTATATGCTAAAATAGATTTTCCCGCATGTGACTGGAAAATATTCTGATAATCTTTAAAATTAAAGGATGATTATATGATAACGAAAAACTCTTTCTCTCTCATCATTTTTACTTTACTAGTGATTCCCTTTTTAGATAGCTGTAAGTCGAGGAGCAATAACTCCGAAGTTCTTGCAAAGAAAACAAGTTTTTCGCCAGATTTCTCGGTGATGGCGATTCCTGTGAAAAAAGATGACGGAATTCTTATTTATGATTTAAAGAGTCCAAATGAAAACATGTCGCCAGACAGCCTCAAAGGCAGAACGCTCAAGCTTCGCGGCTCGCAAGGGCAAAACAACGTGCTTATTTATCAGGGCGCATTACTGACACCTCCACTCATAGTTCTCGAAGATGGAAATGATGTTCTTCCCACCGCACCTAAGCGTATCTTAGATCAAAAGTCCACATCGCTTGGTAGCGCCCTAGTTATTCTCTCGAACCACGATCAAGATGCCGTCAATCCGCTAACGGTCACCCTTGACGTAAACGCTCCGACGGATTTGGATTTAACACGGGTCGCAATTTACTATCAGAAATTGAAATATTCGAATGACGGCATTCAGGTCTCTGGAATGATCCCAAACAGTCAGCTAGAATTAAGTCGTGATGCAAAACAAATCCATGCGAAATTTAGAACATCGCATTGGGGGGCTTATCAAGCAGTTCAAACAGCAAATACATTAGCAGATGGTCTTGAGGTAAGTTCTGTCGTCAATTTAAAATCCCGCGCTGTATTTAACAACGATGAATCTAAAATTGTCGACGAACCAGAAACTTTTAGAATTCAGAAGTAAAACTGCAATTATTCGTTACTGCAAACATACGAACGGCAGAATATCCCCATCCCCCTGGGCAAAAGCCGGGGGCCCTAGTTCCTATTGACCTGTTTTTTGGGTAACTCTAAGACAAACGTGGTGTTCAATTGCGACTCGTCTAAATAAAGTTTTCCACCGTGATCATCGGCAATGCCCTTCGAAATACTAAGTCCAAGGCCCGTGCCCTCACCAACTTGCTTTGTCGTAAAAAACGGATCAAGAATTCGGGCGCGATTCTCTTGTGGAATACCTGCCCCACTATCTACGACGGAGATCCTAATTTTATCATTTAAGTCTTCGCAGATAATTTTGACCCATCTTTCACTTGGCATTTCCTTTACTGCATATTTCGCGTTACTGAGTAAATTTAGTAAAATCTGTGAAATCTGAACCAGCCGACATTCAATCATAATTTCGTCAATAACCCCTTGGCACTGGAGGTTAATATTATGATTTTCAAACTGCTGTTGACATAACGAAAGCGTTGAATCAATGACACTGCGCAACGATCCCGATTCGAATGGATCGCGGTCTCCACTGCGTGCGAATGTTCGCAGACCACCCACAATCTTATCTATTTGTACTGCAGTCGTCTCGATCGCTTCCGCCATCTTTGCAATATCTTTAATCGGACAAGGATCCTTTTTCAACGCACCCAGAATATGCCTAGATCTCATTAAAATAACCCCAAGTGGACTATTAATCTCATGAGCAATGCCACCTGCCATTTCACCAAGCGTAGCCAAACGCGCTGAAGCAACGACTTGAATACGTCGATCGTCAAGCTCACTTTGCATTTGTTTCTTCTCAGTTATGTCTTCCGATATCCCTAGTAGGTAGCGGTTTGTGCCATCAACATCAGGCACTGGCACTTTGAGCGTATGACAATTAATTGTACCTTTTACCATATGAAATGTAGGTTCATTCGGAATATCTACAAGGACTCCGTCCGTGAGAACCTTGGTGTCGGAGGCACGATAGAGATTCGCTTGTTCTTCCGGAAAAAAGTTATAATCATTTTTTCCTAATGCTTGTTCTTCCGAAATACCCCACCACTGCTCGCAAACCTTATTCCAAACCACGAGTTCAAAATCACGTTTCGAATCTTTGCAGAAAACTGCCACGGGCAGGTGATCGACAATGGTCTTAATAAAGTCGACGCTAGGTCCACTGTGGTTCGATCTCTCACGTGAAGCAGTGATATCTTGAACAAAGCAGGCATAATACCCACTGTCTACATCTGGCACAAGGCGCCAACGCAGAATCCGCCAAGATGTATTTTTATGAAGGAAGCGACATTCAAACTCAATCTTGATGCCGTCCTTCATTTCATTCGCTAAATCCTCTAGTAATTCGACCGTATTCGCCATGTCTTCTGCATGAACAAAATTTTCGACTAATTTTCCTTCCAGTGCCTCACACACCCACCCCAATTGCGAGGTCCATGCTAAATTCGGAGACAAAATCCTCCGATTGATGTCCATATAAGCCAACATCTCACTAGATTCGCGGTAAAAAATACTGAGAGCTTCCATTGGAGATTCCTTGTGCCTGAAAAGCTTGATTCCGAATTATACCATCTTCCCAAGAAGAGAGTACCAGTCACTACTCAATGGTTATTCTTCTGTACATAGAACGCATCACGCTTGACACGATAGAAACTGCCCCGCCACGAACTGCAACGAGGCATCGACGTTCACTCAACTGTAAGGCTCTTCGCCAAATTTCTTGGTCGATCAATACTGCGGCCGGGCGTTTTAATCACTTTTGCACTTCGACTCTTGACCTCTCGAATATTCCCATTCATCTTTGCTGTACTGGCAACTCTAGGCGCTAGAGGTGTTTAGGTTTTCAGCGACTACCGCTTTTTTCTTCCGATAATACTAGCGAATGATTTGTTGAAGTAGCTATGAGTTTTCCCTCTTTAGACCTCGCCTCCGCCTTCAGAACAATCAGTGTCTTCGATTTATTCACCACTTCAGCTTTGATCGTGATGAACTCGTCTTTGGCAATAAATGGCCGAATAAAAGACGTACTCATCTCAATCGTCACAACTGGTCGACCAGCAGCCATATATGTAAGTGGGCCATAAACTTCATCAAGTGCAGCACACAGGAAACCGCCTTGAAACATCTGTAGCGGATTTGTAAAGCGATTATCAAACTTGATTTCCGCCGCCAAAGATTTACCTAAATCCATTTCGGTATAGACCGTATTGAGAGTTCGATTAGAAGCCGGCGGCAGTTCGAGATTGAGCCCTAGTTCGGCAAACTTCTCAGCCATTTCTTTCATAGTTTGCATGACATCGTCGTGGATACTCATCGTCCATACCTTCTGAATCCTGAGCTTTAAATTTGATTCTTGCCGCCATCGACAAAAATCTCTGCACCAAGAATATAACTTGACTCGGAAGAAAGCAAAAATGCTACGGTAGCTGCCACTTCATCGGCGGTACCATTACGTTTAATCGGTGTTGAATCCGCCATCTTTTGCTTGGTCACTTCGACGGCCTCTGGAGTTAAACCGCCTAGGCGACCCCAGATCGGTGTTTCGATTGGGCCAGGACTCACCGCGTTAAAGCTTCTAGTGTTTTGCGGTCGCGCCCCGTAATGATGACCTTTCCGCCTTCACGCACAATTCTTTGCGCTGTCGCGAAGCCTATGCCGCTATTACCGCCGGTGATTAATATCGTTTTGTTAGTAAATCTTTTGGACGTGAACTCATCATTAACCGGAGGGGACATTGCTATTTGATCCTTCAAATAGCTGATTTTGATCCAACGGTGAACATGCGGCAAGTAAAAGATTTGTAGAACTTAAAATTGAAGTGGAATGATTTTGTTGTGATGAGGAAATCAAACCCATAAAAAATTTGATAGTTTCTTTACATCCTGATTTAGTGAAATCATATGCCATGAGATGCAACCAACCTATGCCCCAGCATGCGGCAGGAGCCATAAGCAAAACGATCATCACAGTGTGTATGCTTATCAACTCAAACTTCAATAAAATTACGGGAATGATCGACATCGCACCTAGGAGGGTTAGCAGATACATCGTCATGTCGAAGAAGAAGATAAACACATATACCTCCGTAGTTTCCCGGACCCGCAAGGTTTCGCTAGATAAAGACTCTTCGGAATGATCCTCGAGTCTCTCTGTAAAACTTATAACCTATGAATATATATGCCAAATATCAGGTCAATTACGAATGAATCTTGAGCCTCGTCTTTCTGGGAAATATCTCATCAGCCGGATGCCTTTATTCAGACTCGACCAAATCCCGGTCTTTGAGATCTATTGTAAAAAGCTAATTTCTGCGAACAGGACAATTCAGAAGTTTTTGATCTTCTTTCGCTGCGAACAGACAAAAATCGTCTTTTGTCCACGCGTCGTAGCAGTCAGCGCCTTCACGTGCACATTGCTTAAATAAACGGTTTTGAATAAGTTCTGAAGTTGCGTTGCTTAAATAGCGATGCCAAAAATCAACCAAGTTAGCGCACTCTACGCCGGTTGAACACCCAAGGCTTATAATGACGTCGAGGCTAGCGGTCGCAAGCGATGGCTGCAAGGTGAACCAGTCGGTGTTACCAGTGACGTCGTAGTAAGTCGATCGGAGATTCTTCGCTACGCTGGGTATGACGGACCTCGGATACAGATTCCTCGCTCCCCGCAAAATAACTGGGGCTTTACTCGCAATTGCCGGATCGCCTTCAAACTGAAAATGCATAGGATCCCGGCGAGGAAAAAAATCACCACCCCAGCGAAATCCATAAGTTTGAAACGCCTGCACAAAGCACTTGGGCATATCCGCTACATTTGCGTCTTCTAGCCGACATTCGCTCGTGGCGGTGACGGTACAAAGTGGATTGCGCTGAGGATTGATATCAATCGCCAGGCCCCAGGCATGAGTACTTCGTTCACTAGAACCACGAATAGGGCGCCATAAGGTCGCATCTGAGATCCAATCAAATGAATACGTCTGAAATTCTGGGCAATGTCTTATGGCTTGATCCACACATGCAAATGCAGGAGCGGCTAATTGGTGAACCTTAATCTGTTTTCGACCGAACGCCACAAGAGCAAATTTTCGTTTTGGATCGTCTGGACCTGAGCCATACAAGTCTAATCTCTGCGAGGCCGTCGTCACGATTCCAGCCGAGATGGGAAGACAGTCTATTTTTTTCTGCGAAGATTTCACCGCTACAGTCCACTGCTCAACAGGACTATAAACAGGCGCAAATGCGATAAAAGCATAAATTGTGCAGCGCTTCATTGCCACGATCCTAATAAAATAATCAATCTTATACTAAAGTATAGATAATTCTCGACGATTCACACGTCTTACTTTGCCATCACTCAATTCAATGATCTGATCACAGTCCTGTATGGTGGCAAGACGGTGGGCAATAATCAAAATGGTTCTGCCACCAAATTCGCTGCGAATGGTTTCCTGAATCCTTGCATCAGTTTCGACGTCGATTCCTGAGGTCGCCTCATCCATTAAAATAAGCGGCGCCGCCGACAGGAGAGCTCTCGCTAAACAGATAAGTTGGCGTTCACCTTGACTCAGGTTAAGTCCATTCTCAGCGACAACAGAATTCAATCCACCGACTAGATCACGAACACGACCATCCATTTGTACTCTAGCAAGAGCATTCCATATCTCCGAGTCAGAGAACTGCTCGAACGGATCACAATTGCTTCGGAACGTTCCCATAAATAATGTTGGGTCTTGAGGAACTATGCTAATGAGATTACGAAGCTCAACCAAGGACATTTTTTTCGTCGAAACATCGCCTAGACGGATATCGCCCGATTCGATCTCACTAAACCGGAATAAGGCATGAAATAGACTCGATTTGCCCGCACCCGTTTTGCCGATAATGCCAACTCGCTCACCTGCACGTAAAGAAAAAGATAGCCCATTTAAAATCAGTGGCAGATGAGCTGCATAACGCATTTTTACGTGATCAAACGTCAAACTAATGCCCGGATCTTTCCATATAAATTTCGATACATGTTCGCTTCTCGGATCCTGTTCTTGTGGAACCTCTGCAAACCGCACAAGCCTTTCGACTGAAGTCATCTGCGATTCCAGTTGGCTGAAACTTCGCACCGCCCAATTCAAAGTATCCCAAAAACGCATCCCATAAGTAATCACAAGTCCTGCGGTCCCAGCTAAGATAATGCCATGCCCCGCAGACCACAGTGCTCCTAAACTCACTGCGACACCGATAACAGCTGCCGTGAGGCCTACCCTCAAGGAGAACCAGCGGTTCAATATCACCATCCCATGAAACATCTGCATATTGCGTTCCGTATGAACTAAAAACTCTTCGCGAAAATATTCCTCGCGGTCGAATGCTCGAATCACCGGAAGCCCCATCAGAGTTTCTTTAAAATGACTAAACCTCGGTGAACGCGTTACAGAGTAGAGTCTCTGGGCCTCTGGACTCGATTTTCGGTAATCACGCTGCAACCGATAATAGGCAAACAAAACTGGAATTATCACAATCATCGTAAGCGGCAAAACCACAGCAATCAAGATCAATGCACCGCAAACTTGAAACGAACAGCGGATCATCTGTTCAAATGACCAAGGTAAATTTCTTTCGACAGTATCGAGGTCTTTCGAAAAGCGATTTAGTATTCTACCCACAGGTGTGGCATCAAAAAACCTCACGCGTGCACCCAGTACCGATTCTAGCATCGAATCATGCAGATTTTTGCCTGCACGAACGCCACCTTTTCCGTACAAGACATATTGCGACCAGGCGACAAAACCGCCAATTGTCGCGAGGACAACATAGAGTGCGATGTTTAATGTCTGATTTGCAGATACCCATCTCGATTGAATATTTTGTTCCAGCGAGTTTCCCCAAGCACTCATCCAGGTGTTGAGAAGAATCGGCATCGAAGTGGAAGCAATCATTGCAAGGGCGAATACAGCAAACATAAGCTTCGTAGACTCTACACTGCGATCTTTAGACCTCGACCACATCGATTTTAAGTAAAGAGCATAATGCGGCCGGTGAACAGCACCGTACTGGCGATCTTCGTTCTCCGTGATTCGCAGTAGTGGATCATCCGCCTTATGCTCCTTAGGTGGATAAGGCGCTTCAAGTTTCGCTGCACTAAAATTGCTTTCGTCTGATTTTTTCTCATCCTCAGATCCAGCAGTGTAATCACTGTAAAAGCGTCGAAATCTCTCACTTGTCTCTAACAGTTCGGCGAATGGCCCGGCCGCTAAAACCTGACCATTTTCGAGCATAATTACTTGATCAAAACGACTAAGATGTTTTAGACGATGCGTGACAACCACACGAGTAGCCTTGGCCCATTCCCCGAAAAGAAGTCTTTCCACAATCTGGTCTTCTGTCTTATGGTCCAATGCTGACAATGGATCATCGAGGAGGACTAAATCGGGATCCTGGATCACAGCTCGCGCGAGCGCCACACGTTGTTTCTGTCCACCAGATAGATTGACTCCATGTTCGCCAATTTCAGTATTCAGACCACCACTTAGTTTCGCAACATCGTCCTCTAAGCATGCAACTTTTAACGCTCTAAGAATCACTGCGTCTAAAGCGGCGGCACGGCCTCCGCGATCAACGCCGAAGACCATGTTGTTTCTTAGCGTTGCATTCATAATAAAAGCTTCTTGGGAAACAAACGCTACCCGTGGGACCGCAGCCTCTGATTCTTTATTTTCAGTGTAAAACTCACATCTGCCGGCGATACAAGCAATCTCACCTTGAATGGCGGCAAGCACTGCCGACTTACCACTACCAACTGGTCCTATAATAGCTACCGAACTGCCGGGCGCAATACTCAGGCAGATGTCGCTAAGAACTGGATTTGCTGCTTCTTCAAAGCGGAAACTCGCCTGTTCAAAACGAATGCCAACTACATTCTGAGGCGTAACTGGTTCAACACTCTTTTCAGGAGTCGTTCCCGATCCTAAAAATTTCGCGATACGCTCGGCACTCACCCGTGCCGAAGTAATCATCGAGATCAGATCTGTCAGTTGCCCGAAGGGACCTTCCATAACAGCAATGAGTGACATGGCCGTAAATAATTTTGCAGCTGTCAGAGTTTCACCAAGGTAGACCATCATTCCAAGCACAGCCCCACCAATGACTGTGCCCACCGAACGATACAAAACTACCGAAAGGCCCGCGGCATTGATAAATTGATTTCGATGCTGCAGTTCTTTACCGCGAATATCGCCCACTTTCTTTGTAACGAGAGGTTCCCAGGCAAAAGATTTTACAATGCGAATCGATGTCAGAACCTGGGTCATATACGAGACCCGCTGATCTCGCTGCTCGATCACGGCATCGCTATGTAAACAGAATTTCTTAGCAATCCACTTTGTTGGTGGAGCAAGTAATATCAATACCGCAATAGCAACAAGCCCCGCATGACCAAGAAAATGCACCATAAGCACGGCGGCCCCGAAGATCGTCAACAGAACCATAAAAAATTCATTCACCGCGTAAACAATATCCTGGACGGCATCGCTATCGGCCCCCATAAGATTGACGACGTCGCCGGTCGGGGATGTCTGCCTTGCTAGCCGAGATAGTCTGAGAGATTTTTCGTAGATCGCTTTGTTCAATCCGGCGTTAATCAATTGCCCGGCATTTAAGAGCTTATAGATATAATGCTGACTAAACACTCCGACAAGGGCTCCCATGAGACCTAAAGCGACCGCAACGACTGAGCCCCGTAAAAAAAATTCGGTGGTCCTCTCTGGATGGGACACCATGCTTAAAAGTTTATGAATTAAAACTGGTCCGGCCAACTCACAAGCGATAATCGCTAACGATAGAATCACCATCTGCAGAGCCAGTCCACGGACCCGCCAACTCAGATCAAATAGGAACGCAGTGATCTGCTTCAGCGAGAACTTTCCTTCTGCGTTCGCTGTCGGAGCTTTTAAATTGGCAAAGAGTTTAAACCCCAAGCGCGGATCATAACTAGGCGGCATAACCGGAATATCATTCACCTCAAGGGGGCGAGTCGTACCCAGCGCAACCAACGGGGTGACGTCACTAAAGAACGTAACCCGCCAAGGTCTTATGACATAAGGTTTTAGTATTTTAAGATGCAGAAATTGCAATAATGACGGCTTCATGCGCGCGGATGTCTTTCTAGAAGTTCGTCATTATGAGCCAAAAGAGCCAAAAAAGTGACGAAGTAACGGGATTCTACAGATATTTACTGGATAGAGTGCGACGGAGTTGTCGTCGTTAGGCTTGCACACCGGGGCGGCGAGAAGCTTGTGAGAATACG
>CAZUYQ010000039.1:25836-27183 GCA_964624705.1 uncultured Polynucleobacter sp. | reverse complement strand
CATCGTCGTATCCTCCTTTAATCTGAAATGTTGTGAGCCGGTTTGTAAACTAAATGCTTAATTCAAGCAAGAAAAAAATGGGTTTACACCTTCAGTCCCACTCAACTCCGTTATGAGATATCAGAGTTGTACTCACACTCGTCATCAAATTGAACCTGCGGGATCTGGCCCATCGGGAAATTCGCGACAGATCACGCTCGCATACGTGTTTTCGTCGTCTTTTTTGGTCTGACCTCTTCAAAAATGATTCTAGGCACCTTCCCAATATGAGTTGCTACTTCTGCAAGCGTTGCCAAAGTCACATTGGCCTCACCCTTCATTATTCTCGACGTCTGTCTCGTGCTAGTCTCAAGACGTTTTGTTAGTTCGACAATGCCAATGGCTTCCTTTGCCATATAAGCAGCGATTTCACGCGTGAGGCTTTCCTGCATCGCCTTTAACGCATCGAGTTCATTCGCAGCTTCGCGGTCGATTTTTTTCATTTCCTCTGCAGTCAAGCGAGACTTGCGAAGGTCATCGTAGTCATCGAATCGATCTAATTGTTTTTTAGTATAACGAGCCATAGTTACCCCTCGCGCTCCATTAGTTTATCGATCTGTTTAAAGGACTGATCGTCTAACTCGGCAATCCACTCACGGACTGGCTTATCCTGCCGATTGCCCTTCCAGCATTTAATGAATGGTTCTTTTTTCGAATTCATCAAACCACCGGCTTCCCCAATGTTCATCATATATCGGAATATTACATATTTTACTTTAGCACAATGTTTTACTCAAGTAAAATCAGTGGCATTTTCGATACCTTACTCAAAAAGCAGTAAAACGAAACCCGCCGGCTAAGCTCCGGCGGGTTCTCGCATTTTTTCATGACCACAAGATATGAATGTAAAGACGTTCTTTGAGGTGTCCTTCAATATATCGATATCTAAGAATTTGAGCTGTTATATATATATATATTTATACGGGTGCCAACGGCAAATCACTTGGAATTCTTAGTGTAAAGACGCTACCGGATCCCGGCGTACTTTTTACGGTAATGTCGCCGCCGTGCATCCTCGTTAAAGCCATGGCAAGACTTAAACCAATACCAGCGCCGCCGACATGACGATTACGTGCACTATCGATCCGGTAAAAGGGATCAAAGATCCTTGATGCCTCGTCCTCAGAAAATCCTTCGCCATGATCAATCACATCAAAGCAGTGCCAGCCGCTGCGTTTTTCTGCAACCAATCGCACAGATGTACCGACTGGAGAATGTTTGGCCGCGTTGTTTAAAAGATTACCTAAGGCAAGATTTAAATAGCCAGATACACACCGCACAGGAGCATTGATATTATTTTCGATTTCA
>CAZUYQ010000039.1:21898-25824 GCA_964624705.1 uncultured Polynucleobacter sp. | reverse complement strand
TGCGGCCGCATCTTCTAGAAGCGACGAGGATTCGACATCTTCTGGATTAAACGCAACCGATCTGCTTTCGGCCCTTGCTAGAAGTAAGAGGTCTTCAACAATTTTTGTCATATGCAGAGACTCTTGCTGAATCGAGCGAAGAGAGGACTGGTAATCCGAAACACTGCGTTCACGTCTCAGTGCCAATTCTGCTTCGCCACGAATTGCTGCGAGGGGAGTGCGAAGTTCGTGAGAGACGTCCGAACTAAATCTACGAAGTCGTCCGAAGGCATCTTCAAGTCGGTCAAGCATGCCGTTAAATGTTTTGGTTAAGCGCCTCAATTCATCATCAGCTAAGGGAAGAGGTAGACGGGTGGAAAGATCTCTTGCCCCAAGACCTGCCGCTGCCTCTTGAATTGCGGTGACTGGCCCCAGACTTCTTCCCGCTAAGAAAAATCCAATACCAAGGGATAATGCGAGAGCGACGGGAAACGAAATCCAAAGCACGGTACCAATCTCTCGCAGCGCTGTCTGCGTTGTTTCTAGAGACGCACCTACTTGAACGACATCGCCCGTAAACCTGCCGTCATAGACGACGGGCACTGTTAAAAGACGAAAGGGTGGTTTTTCGCGACGTTCAAATGTTTCAAATGTTGTCAGACCATGTTCCGCCCGCTCTGTCGCCACATGGGTCATGGGCAAGGAAATATCACCATGTGGAACCCTCATTCGCACTTTGCCGGAGAGATCAACGATGCGGGCCGTTGCATTGACATGTCTTTCACCCAGGACGTCAGCCAAGAGCTGCGCTATCAAGGGGTCATTGGTCTTAAGTTTTGTATCAAGCATCGCCTGGGCAGACGCTGTCAAAGCAGCATCCACCGATTGAAGAAGATTGCGTTCTACGAGCGCGTAGAGGCCCCAGCCAGCTATTGGCAGAAGGATGGCCATCCACACGCCGTAGACAAGCGTGAGCCGCGATCTAAGCGGGACTGAATCAAGCAGGCGCATGAGCTCCGCCAGGACTGTCGAGCATATATCCATGCCCGCGGACAGTGCGAATCATTGCTTCGTCAAATCCTTTGTCGATTTTTGATCTCAAGTAACCGATATAAACATCTACGACGTTACTGGTCGGTTCAAAGTTCATATCCCAAACGTGCTCAGAAAGCTGATTACGTGTCACAACGGTACCAGCGTTCCTAGCAAGATACTCAAGGAGTGCGTATTCCTTTGATGTCAATTCAATCATTTGGCCAGCACGCTGCACTTCGCGTCTTGCTGGATCTAGACGCAGATGTCCCACTTCGAGAACAGAGCCCACATACTCGGTCTGCTTGCGACGCAGCAAAGCTCTGACGCGAGCAAATAATTCATCAAGACTAAATGGTTTTGTCAGATAATCATCTGCACCCGAATCAAGGCCTATGATTTTATCGCGGACTTGATCTCTTGCCGTTAACATTAACACGGGAGTTTTGTTACCTGCTGCGCGCAGAGAACGCAAAACCGCGTTACCGTCTTTGCGCGGTAGCATCACATCCAAAATAATACAGTCATAGGGGTTTTCGGTTGCGAGCCATTCGCCCTCGATGCCGTCACTTGCAACATCGACCGCGTAGCTCTCTTCTTTCAACGAACGTTCTAAAACGCTGGCAATAGCACGATCATCTTCAATCACAAGTATTCGCATTTTGTAATTCTCCTTGCTCCGAGGGAATGGCCCAAATCAAAGCTTTATAACCTGCTTATACTGTATGCAGGTTCTCATGAGAAGAATTTAAGAATCAGAGGAATTATGAGAAAAATCATTCGCCAGTGTAAGGCTCTGTAATGTCACCATAAATCTGAAATCCAGCATTGCCATATTGATGTGCTTGGCTTGCCACCCGGAGGGTTCCTTCGACCCAAACCGGGCCATAAATCATTTTTGAGGGGCCATTGACCATCCTCACATACACCATTTGATTAGCGGGTGGGGGAGGCGCATGGACACAGGCTTGGGCGTTTGGCACCAGTAAGTATTCGGTTACCTCTGAGCGATTATCCTCTAAAGGCACCATAAATCCAGGCGAACGCACGCGTTTTCCATCGAGAGCTGTTAGACGTTCTGATGCCCGACCTGTATTCATATCTAATTCACGATACATCACCCAATCCACTGTTGTAGATGCAGATGCATTCGTTTTTCCTGATTTACTAGTGATCGCATAAATCACGACTCCAGCCAGCGGAAGCGCGATGAGGCAGGCGATGAGGGTCCACTTTTTCCACGAAGGAGCTGCGCCCGATTTCACAATCGATATCGTCTTAGACGGTTGATCTGTCATCCTAAAATTCTCCGATGCATCCACTGCGTGTGCCAATCGACACGCATGTTAGCATAAAAGAAAAAGAAAATCACACGTCAAAGAATCTGCTTCAATTATGAAGCTTGTTTTGTAACTTGTTCGAGATATCCAAGATGAGCGAGTAACGCTTCGACGTTAATCCCAGGATCTTTTGAAATTAATCCGACGCGGTACATTCCTTCAATTCCTAAATGGCTTTCGCACCACATGACGTCAAAAGAGATCTGATGATGTGCTAAAGAAATTTGAACGACGGAACCTTTCTCTAAATACACAGAAATCACACATCCAAGACCGTGGTGACTCGCATCAATTCCTCGAAATTTAAACGTCTCAGAGGAACCTGCAACATGGCCCACGCCACGGCATCCATCGGTAACTACATAACGCCCTGGTTCGGCTCTGTATAAATGTGTTGTCATAAAATCACTCCTCCTCTCTCACACAAGAGTATTCATCGGGCAAGTGCCTCAATACTTTAGGAATTAGTACGCTATTTTTCTTAACCTCAAATAGTACATTCAAATCAAGATGTTATAAGCCCCGATTTTGACTGCATTGTGTCCAAAAAAATGACGCTTCTCGTCAGCCCGTTGACGGCGCAGGGCAACTGATGCCGGAAGTTTGGCATGGCGCCAGGAAAAAACTATCCCAAAAACAGTAAAGAAATTACCGGGAGGCAATCTTGGCATGCCTATTGCTCTTAATACCTAACGACCCATACACAGACTTATTTGTTTTTTGGTTTTGCGACCGCTTCGGTTCGTAAAATCTGTTCATTCAACCAAGGACGGCTGAGTTATGATCCGCACACAAAAAAACTGGCTCCTAAAAATGGCGATAATACTCTGGAGCTTAAACTCCAGCGTTTCGATTGCCGCCGCCGCTGGATTTACTCAGATTGTATTGCCTTTCAAATCAGAAAAATCTTTCACATATGAATGGCAAAAAGCTGATAACACCTTGGTTCTAGAGTTTCCAGGCACCTCACCATCAGAGCTTGAGGCACTCAATAACTACGACGAACGCCTTGTGCGTAGGCTGTTAGTAAAAGATCTCGGGCCCGCTGGAACCGAAGTCCGCCTTGTACTACATGACCGCAACGTCAGAGCCCTGGTCGCTTCGTTCAAAGATCCGTTTCGTGTCACCATCGATTTATTCGAAAAAGATTACGCTCAGCAACGCGATCCAGTAACCGGCCTACCGATGATCGAAGAGGGTGGTTCTGCAGAATCGACACCTTCCAAAGGCAAACGCGCATTTATCGAATCAAAAGATCTAAACACGGGAACTTTCGTAGGAAAAAATATTCCACCCACTAAAGCCCCAGAAGACTCTGCGTCGTCGACAGGAAAACGGCGCTTGATGCAGGCCCTTCCCGAGGAAATAAACTCACCGAACGCCTTAAAAGCGGCCCTTGCAAAGATTCCACCGGGTGTGGGTAAAGGGTGGACAAGTTATCCGCCGTATATCTACCGCGCACAGCTTGCGCCATTTGAGGGACGTGAAGCGCCCGACAAAGAAATCACGCCCTGGCAAACAAAGGCCGTCAACACCTCAAGTGCGATGGCCGACTACGCGGGAAAACTTTATGAC
>CAZUYQ010000039.1:19378-21857 GCA_964624705.1 uncultured Polynucleobacter sp. | reverse complement strand
AACCTGGCGTCTTCGAAAAAGATCCCGTGCACCTCTGGAAATTTGCCGAATGTCACTTAGGTCAGGGCAATTTCCTCTTGGCAGAAGGCTACTACACAAGCCTTATCGACAAGCACCCAAGCCACGCCTTAGCTCGCTATGCACAACTACGTAAACTTGATGTCGCTGCTATTAAATCAGTGCAAAGAAACGACAATGCCGCCCTTGCAGGGCTTGCAAGTAAACTTGGAACCATCAACACCCGTGATAACGCGGAGCTCGCGGCACAAACAGAAATTCGCAGGGCGTGGTGGACCGATCCAAAAGCATCACAGGCGCGCAATGCAAGTTTGCCAAAGGTTTCGGAGGAAGTTCAGCGTTCACTTACGGCCTTAATTCCAAATGTTGAAAGTCAAAAAACTTCGTTTCTTGCCTCAAGCTTAATTGCAAACCGAATTGTCCAGAACACCACACCTTGGGAACCTAGTTACGCACCCTTTCTTTCATCATACTTTGATCGCTACAAGGGCCCATCGGCTGATCCAATCCGCGACACGCTTTCTACCGCTGCCAAATCACGTTTAGCAGGAGAAATTAAGGCTGTGTACGCATCCGGTAAGCATATGGATCTTGTAAAGATGTACGAAAACCTTCCGGGTTCTATGAAATCTATTCGCAAGGATCCATCGATTGCGTGGATGCTTGGAGAGAGCTACAAGCAAATCGGTCAAACCGAATCTGCAATTCCGTTCTTCCTTACCGCAAGCGAAGTACCAGTTGGCGTGGACCGCTTTAAAGCAGAGTTCTGGCTGAATAACCTCGCTGGCAATAGTGCAGAGACCTTAAAGGCAGCTCACGGCAATCAAGAAAAGATCCGCAACTACGAAAGCACTAGCCGCCGCGCTGATAGCGAAATGCAAGCTACTTGGGACAAACTAAAGAGCGACGAGAAAGCACAAATTCTAACTGCCATGTCTGATGCGATTGAAACTACAGTGGCGTCGGATCTGAAATCAAAAACACCAGCAATTATTCTTCTTGAGAAGTGGACTTCAAAACTTACGGCCAATCCACCAAAGATGAGTGCAAGCAACGGTACGAATACAACGGATCCAGTGGGCAACTTTAGCCCATCAGCAGGAACTGTACGAGTGCTTGATGATCTTGGCAAGAAATTTGCAGAACTAGGGATGCAGCCAGAAAAACGCAAAGCCCTAGAGTTGATGAAATTCATTCAACCTTCCGCGATCGAACAGGACAAGACCGCTCAAAAGATTTGGAGCGATCAACTTCTGAACCTTGCTGAAGAGCATCGAAAGGCCAACGAGTTTCTGGAAGCTGGTGAGCTTTACAGTTTGGTCGGTGATGGTGCAAAAGCGAACGAGAACAGAGCAGAAGCGTACTACAAGGGTGGACTTCTGCTGTACCGGGCTGGAAAAAAACAAGAGGCCATACAGGCCCTTGAAAAAGCCAAGTCCGACGCCAACAACCTGTTCTATTCCAAGTTAGCTACAGAACGACTCGATCAACTTCAAGCGCATTAATAAACACGACGGAGGATTTTACGAGATGATGAACGCAAAGATTGACAACGCAGCAAGGGCACACGAAATCACCACGGACGTACGTGATGATTATCTGAATTATGCCCAAAACCGTGCGCCGCAGCGCTCACCATCTGGAAAATATTTTTTGTCTCATGACGAAAAAATGCTTCGTATCCAAGATGTGATCGAACAAATCGCAAATGCGAATGTATCGGTACTTATTACCGGTGAGTCGGGCGTTGGCAAAGAAGTTGTTGCTAAGGCCGTCCACAATGTTTCAAACCGTCGTGATAAGCCATTCGTTGCCATCAACTGCGCAGCTCTTCCTCCGTCACTTCTTGAAGCTGAGTTATTTGGTTATGAAAAAGGCGCCTTTACTGGTGCCGCCCAACGCCACCTCGGTAAATTTGAACAAGCTCAAGGTGGAACGCTTCTTCTCGACGAAGTCACTGAGATGGACCCATCGCTTCAGGCTAAGCTTCTTCGCGCTTTGCAAGAACATGAGATTGAGCGCCTCGGTGGTAGCGGCCCAGTCCATGTAGATGTTCGTATTATCGCAACCTCGAACCGCAATCTTCAGATGGCTGTCGAACAAGGTCAGTTCCGCCAAGATCTTTACTACCGCCTTCATGTCATCAATATCGAAGTCCCATCACTACGTGATCGCCCCCGTGATATTGAGCTTCTTGCAAATCACTTTCTTGCTTTATACTCTGATCAATTCAATAAAGCACTCATGTCATTTGCACCAGACGCTATGAATAAGCTCATGCAGTATAAATGGCCTGGTAATGTTCGCGAGCTGAACAACGTGATTCAGCGAACAGCTCTTCTTGCAAACAGCTCGATTATCACCGCGCGTGATATTCCAGTTGAACTCGGTCAAGAGACAAGCTCAGACAATTGGATTGCATCTCTACCAATCGGCAAATCACTTGCCGAGGTCGAAACTC
>CAZUYQ010000039.1:5232-19368 GCA_964624705.1 uncultured Polynucleobacter sp. | reverse complement strand
AATACTTGAGACTTTAAAGTTCCACGCCGGCAACCGTACGCATGCTGCGAGAACATTAGATATCTCGTTACGCACACTGCGAAATAAAATCAACGAGTTTACATCGGCCGGTATTCACGTCATCGGCCCTATTGGAGGTAAGGCGTCATGAGTAGCACCATTGGCGGACTTTTCAATTTCAGTGATCGATTGCAGATGGAGTCGCTCGGACTACGTAATCGCCGTAATGAAGTTGTAACGGCAAACATCGCCAATGCTGAGACTCCTGGCTACCGCGCGTTTGGTTATGATTTCGAAAAACAATTGCAAGACCTAGGCAAGATGAATGATCCGATTGGTGTCCGCACCAACAATCCTTCGCATATGCGCAATAGTTTTACGAAAGCTGACGGATCTTTAACACCTGACGTGTTTGTTCGACCCACCGAAAGCGTCGATGAAGACGGCAACACCGTCGATATCGACACCGAGATGGCACAGATGGCACAGAACCAGATTTTATACCGGACGACTGTCGAAACATTGAATCGCAAAATTGGTATGTTGAAGTACGCCATTAACGGAGGACGCTGAATATGAGCTTCTTTAAGAGCATGAATATCAGTTCCAGTGGGCTATCTGCACAACGCGTTCGTATGAACGTATTGAGCGCCAACCTTGCCAATGCGAACACGACTCGCACCGAAGAGGGTGGACCTTATCGTCGTAAAGATGTGGTCTTTTCGGCCACACCAACCGGCAGTCCTTTCGATGATTTTTTGAATGGAACACACGGGGCCCAGCTTCAAGAGGTCAAAGTTGTGGACATTCATCAGGATACTAAAGAACCTCGCATAGTTCATGATCCAGGTCACCCAGATGCAGACAGTGATGGCAACGTAGCAATGCCAAACGTTCAAGTTATGTCTGAGATGGTCAATATGATCACCGCAACAAGAGCCTACGAAGCAAATGCTACCGCCATCAACGAAGCAAAGCAGATGGCTGTGAAAACCCTGGAAATCGGTCGTTAATAGGTTTTAGTTCCGCATACACACGAGGTGAATCATGGCTATTACATCAATGACACAAATGGCGGCCCAAGAAGTCTTGGGGAAGATGCGAGAGATACAATCTGAAGCAAGACGCTCAGATGGACTTTCCATCAGTGATAGAGCCCGTCAAGGTACATCGTTTATGGATCATCTCAAAGAAGGTATCTCCGAAGTCAATGAGATGCAGAAGACTGCCGACAAGATGTCGATGGAAGTCGCATCCGGAAAAAACGAAAACTTGCATGAAACGATGCTTGCAACCACTCAAGCAGAACTTAGTTTTAACCTTATGGTCCAACTACGCAACCGGGCGCTTGAGGCCTACCAAGAAGTAATGCGTATGCAGGTTTGATCAGTCGAATAATTCATAAAAAAATAAAACACATGTTTTTGCTATAACTGGAGTTTAAAGTGGCCAATTTTTCGCAATTTTACCGCAAGCTTCAAGAACAGTTTAAGACGTTCTGGGCCGGATTATCATTAACGCGAAAAATCACCCTGGGTGGCGTGATTACCCTTGTCCTTGTCGGCATATCGAGTTTGTTCTTTATTCAAAAAGAAGATCCCTATGAGTATCTCTTTGTCGATATGGGATCTGAAGATATCGCTTCCATTCTCTCCGAATTTACCAGAACAAGTTTTAAAGATTTTAAAGTCGATGACAAAGGAATTAAAGTTCCCTCCGAGCAAGTTGCAAAGATGCGCATGACGTTCGCTCAAGAAGGTCTTCCTAATCGGGGTGTTGTAGGATGGGAAAAATTCGATAGCCAGGATTTTACTCGTACTGAGTTCGAACAAAATATTCACAAAATGCGAGCGATCCAAGGTGAGATCTCTCGTACTATTACCTCAATTGAAGGTATTACGGGCGCTCGAGTTCATATTGTCACTCCGAAGCAAAGTCTCTTCGTTGAGGATCAAAAAGAGCCAACTGCAGCAATTTATATCAAGACCAAACGCGGCGTCACTTTGAACGAGCGTCAAATTAAAGGTATCCAGAATTTAGTTTGTCGCTCCATCGAAGGTCTTAAACCCAATAACGTCACTCTGATCGATAACGAAGGTCAGATGCTCACCAAAATAGAATCCGAAGACTATGCCTCCAAGATGACTAAGGAGATGCAGTCTTATAAGCTATCCGTCGAGCGAGATCTCGAAGCCAAGATTCGCGGTCTAGTTGGACGTGTTGTTGGTGCTGACCGCGTCGAAGCAAAAGTCGATGTTTCTGTCGACTTTACCCAAGAAGAACAAACCATCTCGGATGTGGATCCCGAGAAAAGCGCCATTCTCAGCAAGAATACCACCGGCGCATCCATGGAAGGCAATGGCCTCAATCCTACTGGTATTCCTGGATCCAAATCCAACGTACCGGGTGAACAAGAACAACTCACCACAACTTCTTCAAAGGCTCAGAACAAGCAAGAATCCGAACTTATTAACTATGAAGTTTCTAAAACAATCGCCAAAAAAACTATGCCGGTTGGCAATATCAAACGCATCAGTGCAGCGGTCCTAGTCGATGGAAAACAAGAGTTCCCCCTCGACGGTTCAAAGCCGCAATTTGATCCTCGCGCTCCTGAAGATATGAAGCAAATCGAAGAACTCGTTAAAAAAGCGATCGGATTCCAACCCACAAGAGATGAAGTCAGCGTCACCAATATGATGTTCCAGATGGATCCAATGCAGATGCAGGCCATCAACGAAGTCAAAAAGGAAAACCGCGACTATATCTCTACTCTTGCACTTTCCGGTGCAGTAGCTTTTGCTCTTGTCTTATTCTTTGTCTTCATCGTTCGTCCATACTTCCGCTGGCTATCATACGATCCTGAGCGTAAAGCAGAGCAAACCCTTGCTGAGGAATACAAACCAGAACTCGACATGGGCAGCAGCAACAACATTCAAGTCAAGGAAGATGTTCCTTTCGAGAAACTATCCCCAAAAGAACAGATTATGTATCTCGCCAAGAATGAGCCAAAACGTACCACTGAGGCTTTGCGCATGATGCTTAGTCCAAACGCGACTCAGCCGCACTAAGGACGAGGTGATACATGAGCATCAATACCGACGGCCCTAAACGGCAGGGAAAATTCCTTAAAAAAGGCAGCAAGATCCTTAAGGCTGTCCACATGACTGATTTTTACTTTGCCCAAATTCAGACAGAGGGAAACCTAGAGTTCGACAACGCGGACCGAAGTATTATTCACGCCAAATTTCACGACCCTGAGCATTTAGCGAGAGAAGTTAAAGAACCAAAGTCGATGAACGATCGCCTTGTCGATCCCTCTCATCCGAACTTGGCGGTGATTCAACCAAAAGATTTTACCCAGGACTGGCACAATGAGCGGATGAATAGTAAACGCCGCGCTATGGGTTTCGATGATGACTATGATTTTCCGACGGTCAACGGTAAACGCTTCGGCGAACTAAAAGAAGAAGCCGCGACCAAGGTCGCTCCTCCGGTCGCACGTGCGCCGGTGCCGGCTAAGACACCAGCACAAGAACCAGTGATTACAGCTCACCCGGCAGACCTAAAATCAATCTTAGTTGCCGAAGGTAATCCGGCAATTGACGCCAAAGAAATGGAGAAGAAAGCCCGTGTTGTTAGTATTGTGGAAGATCCTTATCATGAAGCCGTGGAAGAAGAGATGGAAGAACCTGTCGCTCCGCATCCAACCCGAGCTCAGGCAGCACAGCAGAAGACTCAAGACGAGTTCATTCCCCTAGAGACGGGCTCTGCAGTTGCGAGCGAAGATCAGGCTATTGCAACTTACAAACAAAGAGCAGAGCTCGAAAAACAACAAGCCGCAATGCTCGAAGAGCTTAAAAATCAAGCTAAATCTGAGGGATATCAAGAAGGATTTCGCCTTGGAGAGGACAAAGGAGTCGTCGCTGGCCAAGCGGCGGCCAGTGAGATATTTCAACGAGTCTCCGAGCTTCTTTTAGAGTTTGAAGGTTTGAAAAAAAATGTTCTCGAAAATATCCAAAAAAACTTTTTCGAGTTGAGTCAGGCCCTAGCGGAATCACTGCTTGAGCGTGAGTTTTCAATTCGTCCAGAATCATTTAGCAAAGTTCTCGAAAAAGTGATCGCCGAAACGGTCACAGACAATGAGTTTAAGATACGACTGAATCCTGAGACTTGGCAAAAAGTCGTGGACTTGAAAATCCCATCGCTTGAGGGACACCTTATCAAAGACAACACGATTGCTCACGGCGAGTTCAAGGTTGAAAGCAATCTAACGGTAGTCGACGGCAATACGAAGAAAATCGTTTCACAGATGCTCCAGAATGTTGATATGAACCTCTTTGAAGAGACCAAAGCTGCAAGCTGAGGTTCAAGGGATAAACGATGGAACGGTCCGCGTTTGGGATTCGTCATTTTAGTCGTATGGACCTGCGGAGGTCGATGACCACTGTTGATTGGGAGCCACGTGGAAAAGTTTTAGATGTCGTCGGCACGGTGGTCGAAGCATTTCTTCCTGGCACACAAATCGGTGCCATTGTTGCGATTAGTGCCCCAGTGCAAGGCGGACAGATCCTCGCAGAGGTCGCTGGTTTTAAAAACGACCGGGCGCTGCTCATTCCTTTTAGTAGCGTTACCGGAATTTCTCCTGGATCCGCAGTGACCGGAATGAAAATTCTAAGTCAAATTGACGTCGGAGATCATCTTCTTGGACGGGTCATTGATCCGATGATGCAACCTCTTTTCGGTGCAGTGCTGCACCCGTCAGTAGGATCCGATGTTGCCATGCTCGAACGCGACGCTCCAAATCCCATGACTCGTCAACGCGTGGAAACGCCATTTAGCCTCGGTATTAGGGCAATGGACGGTCTTTTAACCTTCGGTGAAGGCCAACGAATCGGCATCATGGCGGGCTCCGGTGTCGGTAAGTCGGTGATGATGGGTATGATAGCCAAAGCGTCTGACGCTGATATCAACGTGATTGGCCTCATCGGCGAACGAGGTCGCGAGGTCCGAGAATTTATCGAACGAGACTTAGGTCCCGAGGGCCTCGCCCGTTCGGTTGTAGTCGTTGTTACAGGTGATCAATCACCACTTCTTAAAATTCGAGCTGCAAAAGTCGTGACGGCGATTGCCGAACACTTTGCCTCCAAAAATAAAAAAGTCCTTTTAATGATGGATAGCTTAACCCGAGTGGCAATGGCGCAGCGTGAGATCGGCCTCTCAGTAGGTGAGCCGCCAACCACAAAAGGCTATCCACCTTCTGTATTCTCTCTGTTACCAAAACTTCTCGAACGCTGTGGCCCCCAGTCTGTTGGCTCCATCAGCGGCCTCTACACTGTCTTAGTAGACGGTGACGATTTTAACGAACCTATCGCCGATGCGACCCGCGGTATCTTGGATGGTCACGTGGTACTTTCGCGTTCACTCGCCGCAAGAAATCACTTTCCCGCGATCGAAGTAACGGCGAGTACCAGCCGGGTGATGCACGATATTGTCGATAAAGACCACTGGGCTCTTTCAGGACATCTAAAATCACTGCTCGGCGTTTATCAGGAGAACTACGACTATGTTCAGATCGGCAGTTATCAATCGGGTACCAATCCTGCCCTAGACGAAGCGATTCGGTTGATGCCGAAGATTGAAAAGTTCCTGCGACAAGATCGCAGCGAACTATCCAGCTTAGACGCCGCCAGAGCACAATTGGAAGCTATTTTTAGCGGACAAGACCGCTTTGGTCCAGATGACTCAGAATACGACGCAGCTTAAAACAGTTCACTGAATAAGAGCGAAGGAATAAAACGGCATGCAGCAAAATCTAAGCAAAAAGATTAGTCGATTAGATCCTGTCGTCGACGAACGTCAAACACGGTTTGATGAAGAGTCTAATAAATTGCTAGCTGTGAGACGCAAGAAGATTGAGACCATCTCAGAGATGAAGCAGAAGCAACGCGAGTATATGCATGGCGTCACGAGACTCAATAATGAAAGAACTAGCGCAAATCGATTGATGCTCGAGGCCCTAGAGGGCGGACTTGACACGGTTAAACAGCAATGGATGGATTTATACCAAGCTGTTCTCGCGTGTGAACGTGAGGAAGTTGTTCAAACAGAAGTTATGAGTAAAGCACACCGGGACCTTGAAGCTATTAAGCATCTTCAGGCAAAATATAGAATAGAGCAAAGCAAGGACTTGGCACGTCGCGATCAGAAACAACAAGACGAGATCGCACTACGCAGATACGCAAACGGTTAGAATGAGGTCGATTATGGAACAAAAGAAACTCATGCAGATTCTAATTACTGGTAAATTGCTGCTGGTGGTCATTGCTTTTGGCATGTATCAAAACTGGATTCAAATTGGCGATTTATCAATCTTTGCGGCGGACTCAGAAAAAACCGCCGAAAAAGCGGATAAAACAGCAGATATAGAGAAGGACTCAAAAAAATCTAAATCTGAGAAACCTGGTGAAGAGACTGCAAATGATGACTCGGGAGACGATGATGTCACAAAAAAACGTAAAAGCTTCCTATCGGATCTCTTTGAATTGCCAAAACTCGACCCCAAAAAAGCTCGCAAAGAGGAAGTAGGCAAGTACCTCGATTTAGCTGACCGCAAAGGCAAACAGATTAGTGAACGTGAAATGATGCTCACAAAAAAAGAGCAGCAACTTAAAGATATTGAAAAATCAATCGATGAAAAATTAGTAAAACTTGATGAAGAACGGAAATTCATCGCAAAAACATTGCAGCAAGAGAAAGATCTAAAAGGCGAACGCCTTGATAAACTAGTTGAACTCTACGATAAAATGGAGCCTAAAAAAGCGGCGCCCCAGTTTGAAAAAATTGATCAAGACCTAGCAGTCGCGCTATTCAAACGTTTGAAACAAAAGCAAGTGACTACGATTCTGGAGCTTATGAATCCAGATAAGAGCGTCGCCATCACTGAATACTTTGGTCGTGTAAAAAGCGGGAAAGAATATGACCTCTTAAAAGAGCTTAATTCTTCGTTGAAAAAAGAATTTCAGGATTGCAAGGGCATGCCTGAGGCGCCTGTCGCAACTGCTGAGACCGATAAGAAAGCAGAAAAAAAGCCGGCTGAGGAAAAAAAGCCGGCTCACTGAGCCTACATCAGAATGACCCTGCAACTATGAAAATTAAGCTTTAACCAGAGTGGATAACTTCTCGATGGCATGAGAAGGGCTTCCCATCACATGATACCCAGCATCTACATGTACATTTTCTCCGGTAATCGACTGCGCCCAATCACTCAAAAGAAAAGCTGCTGTCTTGCCGACATCTTCCTGAGAAATATTGCGGCCCAGTGGTGCAATTGCAGCATTCAAGGTGAGCATACTTTTAAAGTCGCCGATTCCCGCTGCAGCGAGAGTTCTGACAGGGCCGGCACTCAAACCATTGACTCTGATATTCTTAGACCCTAGCTCAAAGGCAGCGTACTTGACGACCGCTTCGAGCGCAGCTTTACAGATTCCCATCATGTTATAACCAGGAATCACTTTCTCGCCGCCTAAGTAGGTCATAGTGACCATTGAGCCACCATCGGTCATAAGCTCGGCTGCATGCTTTGCTGTGGTCATAAAACTATAGGCCGAAATATCCATCGCCTGAAGAAAGCCCTTCCGGCTTGCATTCAGTGTGGTACCGCGAAGATCTTCCATCGCACCAAAAGCGATCGAGTGAACAAAGAAATCGATCTTACCAAATCCTTCTTTAGCGGCAGCAAAAAATTTTGCGACTGATTCATCACTTGAAACATCACAAGGAATAATGAACGCGGGATCAAGCCCTCCAACTGCCTTGCGAACCCGAGCTTCCATCCGGCCTCGTTCATCTTCATCTGGTAAATGTGAGTACCCAATCACTGCACCTTCTTCGTGCAATGCTTTTGCGACACCACTTGCGATCGAGTGATCGTTCGCTACGCCCATAATAATGCCTTTTTTGCCTGCAAATAATGCCATATCTACCTCGCTAACTTTAATCTCATAAACCGAGACCGTGACAGTAGTCTATTTTCGGGTTATGTTCAAACCTCGAAATATTGCAATGACCGGAGGATCAAATATGTGGTGGACTTATATTCTTGCTGTGGGTGCTGTCATGGGTGCCATTGGAATCGGCGTAGGAGCATTCGGTGCCCATGCCCTTAAAGAAATGCTGACACCACCCGATCTTGCGATTTATGAAACAGCCGTCAAATACTGGATGTATCACGCACTCGGCGTGTGTCTCTTGGCCGTTGTTATGACTCGCATTGAAAATGGTTTTATCAAAACAAGCGTCGGCATGATGATTTGTGGCGCTTTAATTTTTCTGGTTCACTTATCGCTCTTGTATTAACCGGCCACCGCATCTTAGGTGCCGTCACGCCGGCTGGGGGAGCGTTACTTATTCTCGCGTGGTTATTACTTGCGGTGGGAGTTATCGCTCACGGATAGTGAGTCGACGAAAATCCAATATAAATCCTAAATGCACCAGCTTAGTAAACTGAGTAGTAATACAGGGTTTGAGTATCGTAGCTTCTGGAAATCTATAGCAAAACCTAACAATACTAAACACAACCAACCGTTATGATTGATCTAAGTCCAGCATAGTTTTTGTACATAACTAACCCCATATCACTAAAAATGCATAATCAGCCGATAGTTCACCATCTTAGATCTACGCGATTTAAGAACTGGAGCTACTATGCCTTCAATGAGACAACATCTCTTCCGGCGATTTATCCCACTAATTTTAGTGCCACTTGCCGTCTCAACAATATGGTCTGGAGCGATGTCCTGGACCAAAGGAAGTGATGGTACAGGTTGGGGATGGACAGGCCAAGGAGCCATGGCCTTTCGAGAAGTATTTGAGCAAACTGGCGACTTAGTACTCTCGCGGCTTGAGACCGTTGCAGACAAGTACATACATCATCATGATCAACAACAGAAATTAAATCCTGGAGAATATCTATTCAAAGTCGACAATGACCGCATCCAAAACGTCGGTTCAAATGCATTAAATTTATCGCCCTCTCTGGATATGATCAATGACCTCTCTGAAAACAGCTGGGATTTCTACGCTCAAGATTCACGTCTATTTTTTATTGCAAAAAAATTCTCTGATAAAAATAGCGCATTAATATTTCTTAAAGAATTCGACGCTGACTACGTGAAACGCCTTCATGACATCAACGGAGCCGAAATAACACTCTATCGGAATCTTATACCGGTTTTAAGTACTTGGAGAGACCTCAACGGGAGGGAGTTTCTACCAGAACTATCCGAACATATGAAGAATGCTTTATCTGAAAATTCGGATTCCCAGACATTACAAGTAAAGGAAACCATTGCGATCTCTAATTATCAGGGCATTAGGATTGGCAAACGTCTGGACAAGAATATTCAGCGGATATTCGCAAAGGGTGCTTCAAATCTCTATAGCTACCGAACATTTGTTCCGATAAGCAACAAGGCAGGAAAACAGCTCGCACATATCGATATCGCAGCACCTCAGCGGGCCGTGACGGAAGGGCCTATTTATGCTATCGTAGGTTCAATCTTTATCTTCATACTGCTCGCCATTACTGCTCTATTTGTCGTCCAAAAAGTCGCTTCTTCCTATTCTCACCCCCTTGCTACAACATCTCAGGGCATCCACGAGATGATGGAAGCCATCTCTCTCCACCTACCCGATTCCTCTGATAAGACGGTTACCACTCAACAAAATCACCTTCCTGACGAAATCATGCTGTTGAAAAACGATTTTGAGAAATTAGAAGCTCTCGTTAAAACCTGGCGTCACACAGAAGAAGAGCTTGCCGAGTCGAAGAAACAACTTATTCATTCCGGAAAAATGTCGGCCCTTGGTGAAATGGCTGGAGGTATTGCTCATGAAATTAATAACCCCCTCGCTGTAATCTCTGCAAGATCAAGGCATATTCAGAAAGTCCTCCTAACAGATCCCCCAAAAATTGATTCAGCAATCGCCTTCGCAAAGGTCATCGAAGAATCTTCCGACCGGATCTCTACCATTGTAAAGGGGTTAAAATCTTTCTCTCGTAGCGGAGAAAGCGATCCATTTGAAAAATGTCACTTAAAAGAAATACTAAATGATACTCTTGCTCTATGCTCGGAACGATTAAAGTCACATGATATTAAGTTTGATATTGAAAAAGACTTCGACGACTTAATATTTGATGGACGTGCCGTCCAGATTTCGCAAGTTCTACTCAATCTCCTGAATAACGCCTACGATGCTATTGAACATTTACCTGAAAAATGGATCAAAATTTCCATCGAAGACTTACCGACATCTATAAAGATAGCCATTTCAGATAGCGGCAACGGTATCCCATCGTCCATACGTGATAAGATTATGCATCCGTTCTTCACCACAAAAGAAATCGGCAAGGGAACCGGCCTTGGTTTAAGCATCTCAAGAGGCATCGTACACGAACACCAAGGAACTTTGACCATTGACGAGAGCAATCCTAATACTTGCTTTGTCGTAATTATTCCAAAGCTTGACAAAGATCACGAGAAACAAAAAAACCTATTTAAATAGGAAGAGGAACTCCATATGAATTCAATAAAAAAGGTGTTGATCGTAGACGATCAAACTAGTTTACGCGAAGCGGTCGCTGATGAACTTATAAGTCTGGGCTGGGACGTCATCACTGCAGAGAATGGTCAAGAAGCACTTGAGAAATGGAAATCACAGCCTACTGATTTAATCATCTCTGATATAAGAATGCCGGTATGCGACGGACCTAAATTCTTAGACGAATTGAGAAAGATCTCCCCGAACACTCCGCCGTTTATCTTCATGACTGGATACTCCGATTTAAAAACCTATGATGCATTTGCTCGAGGAGCGGATGCCATTATCGGTAAACCTTTAAATCCAGACATACTGACAGACATACTCCACGACATGACGAAATCGGGCAATCAAAAATGGACGCAAATCCAGCCTAAAGAATCAGACGTGGAAATTACTTGCAAAACAATAGTCGGCGATAGTTCTAGCCTGCAGTTTGGCCAATCTGGTTTTTTTGTCGCAACTAAAACTTTCGACCTTTCAAGCTCGCTATCTGTCAACAATATCGCGACATTTGAGCTCGACTGTCCTTTTATCGCGGACGGCATCTTGAAAGGAATGGGTAAAATCGTTTGGTCAAGACAGAGCGATGTTGACGGGCTAGCGAATGGCTATGGAATTCAAATATTAAAACTAGAAGAATCGTGTCGAGGTGAATATATCAAAGCTGCTACAAATTTTACAAGCTGTGCAAGAATTCCGCGCGGCGCATTGATAGGTGTAAAATAGTATGTCCGCAAAACCATCAAAATTAAAAATAAAATCGAGTTGTACAGTCGTTATTATTGAGTCTGCTGGATCAGTGCGCCAAATGATCAGCGATAGCTTAAAAGATCTCGGCTTTGAAAAAATCACTGGTGTTGCAACTCCCAAGGACGCCCTCCACATTATGGAGGTCGATCAAGTCGACTGGATCATCACGTCTTTAAATTCTGCCGAATCGGTCAATGCTTTGCATTTATTAAAAATAATAACCGTTCAACCAAAGTTGCGCAGCACACATATGACACTCCTTTGGGAACCGTCAAATGATGACAGCATTCTACCTTATGCGTTCGAGCTAGGACTACTCTCCGTTCAACCGAAATCCTATCTTAGAGATACCCTTGCAGAGAGCTTCAATCAATTATTTGATATCTTGAAACTGCACAACTGGGATTCAACTTTAGTTGCTGCAGAATATATTCGTCAGTATCTTATTCGAAAAAACCTCTATAAAACCCGCTTGAATCTCGAAGAAAGCCTGCTGTCCCTCTACCTAGGTTCTCCACAGATTCTACTGAATATTGCGGAAACTCAGATAGGCATGGGTGATACGAGCCGGGGCGCAATGCTTCTGGATCAAATAGAACTTATTGATGAACGCATGTCGATCCACTGCCGCAGATTGCGCCAACAACACGATTTGAACACAGAATCTACGCAGAATTCTGGGTCGAACGCTAAAAATATACTTGGTGTTCACCGCGCCATCATTGTTGATCCTGATACTGATGTTCTCTTTCACGTCAGAGAGCTGCTCACAAAAGTGGGGGTCAGTGATATACAAACATTTGAATCAGGAACTGACGCATTTCAATGGATGTCTAGTAGCGGCCATGAGCCCGATTTAATCATGATGGAATGGAAAATCCCGGGAATCACGGGTGCGATGCTAGTTCAGAGAATTCGTTCACTCGGCTTTCACCAGGTTCCTATTATCATTATCAGTTCGCTAATTAAAAACTCTGATATTCATATATTAAGAGAGATGGGGGTCGATGAGTGCCAAGAAAAACCATTCGACCAGAATCTTTTTTATGGCGTAGTCATTAAATCGATTCAGCAAAACCGTTGCCCTACTGAGGAAAGATCTTTACAACAGAAAATCAAGAGGCTCCTGCACGCCAATAAAATGCCAGAGGCTGAACGACTTATTGCACAACTCTTTCAGGACGAAAGGACTTCGATTGGAACCAGAAAAGAGATTGAGGCCGAGTACTATATGGCAAAAGGGGAGTTTGAGAAAGCGCGTGACGCCGGAATGGATGCCATTAAAATGAATGGTGACTCACTGACGATGTTAAATCTTATAGGCAAATCCATGCTTAAATTACGTCAGTTCCAAGACGGACTTAAATGTTTCGAACGAGCTCATAGTATATCGTCTCTGAATGTAGAGCGAATTCTCGATATCGCCGAAGCGTGTATTGAGGTTGATAAAATCAACTATGCCGTAACAATGATTGATGAGGCAAAATCTCTAGACCCAAGCAATTTAGCAGTTCAGCAGATGGACTGTAAGGTGAATATCATTAAAGGAGAATCTGCTCTGGCGCAGACTCTTATGGGCGATATCGAATCCGGTAAAAGCATTATCGCTTATATGAATAATCGTGCAGTTGCGTTGACGAGGTCAGGACGATTTGACGAGGCAATTGAACTTTATCAACGTACTATAGAGTCTATTCCAGCGATTTGGAAAAATCAAAAATCTGCTGTTACATACAATGCAGGTTTAGCTTATGCGCGTTATGGCGATTTAGAAAAGGCCGCGAGCACGCTTGCCCACCTCGACACTACGGTCACCGACGTCTCTATCTCAAAGCGAGCAAAATCGCTTATTGAGAAAATTAAGCAAAGCATCTCATCTAACGTCCGTTTAGTTCTATCAACAATGAACGATGAACACGATCCGTTTACACTAACCGATTCTAAAGACTCATCTTTAGTGTCAGAAACCAGTAGTGCAACCAAAAACTTTTCGGCGATCGCGACTCAACTTGATTTACAAAGAGGTGAAATTGGTTGCCATTTAGTTTTCTATGATCACGAGAAATTGCCAACCAAGCTCCTGACAACGCTTCCGTCGTTCAAAGAACGTCGCGGCATCGATTCACAGAGTCGTGAGAAAAATAGCAAATGATCAAAGTCTGTAACTGTTGTCAGAGAGTCTATCGCTGCGAACAAGATTTTTTTGTTAATACTTATTATTGGCGTTTTGATGAAATGAAGAATCTTTACTTTAATTGTGATTGCGACAGTACTCTCATTTTAGTTAAAGGAACCTACGACTGGTATCGACCGGAGAAACTACTCCGTTCCGAAGCGGCAAATATTTTCAATAGGCTTTCGCTAGGTGAACTCATTCCTAAAATCCCCACAGGCATCGCGAATATCCGCAAGAAATTAGCGACCCCGGACGTTGAAATTTCTGAGGTTGGTCATGCTTTAAAAAGCGAGCCCATGATTTTAGCCGAAGTTCTAAAGGCAGCGTCTATTTTAGCTGGACGCCATGAAGAGCCATTTAAGACCATTGAGCACGCCCTAGTCTATGCGGGCCTCAAGACAATTAATGACATTGTTATCACCGCATCGCTGCGTCAAATCGGTTTTAAGACAAAGATTTTTTCCTCTTATGATTTTTGGCGCTCGTCGTTCTTGACAGGAGCCCTGGCAGAACTCATTGCAGGAGATAAGAATATTTGCCGATTTTATGGCGCTGAAATCTACCTCGCTGGCTGCCTCGCTAATATCGGCAAGGTCATATATAGTGCA
>CAZUYQ010000039.1:0-5065 GCA_964624705.1 uncultured Polynucleobacter sp. | reverse complement strand
ACCTCAGTCGGTACTACATGCGAACACCTATCACCACGCCCATCATAACGACGCATTGAAATCCAGGGGGTCAAAAAAACAACGTGAATTCATTAGTCTCATCACTTTTTCAAATCAACTCAAAAATAAAATTATGAGCCGTCCTGCTGATATCGATTTCGAATTACTATGTGAAACTGGAGAAATGCTTGGTTTTTCAATTTCTGATATTGAAGCCTTAGCAAAAAAATACGCATATCTAGCAGATCAAGTCATTTAGAAATCAGAGCTCTGAGTTTGTTGCAACGCACGACAATTAGCGCTTAGGAATAAATGATTTGGTTTTCACGGCATTAATAAGCTCGACCATGGCGGATCGACCTGCTCCCGCCAACAACGTAAATTCGATACCAGCACCACTCGGCAACTCCGCATCATTTGAGCGGTTCCAGCGAACAACTCCCTCTCCCGATATTTCTTGCAAAGAAAAAGCATTCGCAGGAATAGTAAATGCAATGACACGACCAATCGGTGGGATCGCGTCCGCGGGAAATTCAGCAAAGAATCCGCCTCTTCCCAAGTTTACCGCACGCGTATTCATGGACAGATCACTGCCAGAATTTTTTAATGTGATTTTAATTTCAGCATCGACTCTTGACGCGCGATTATTCCAGCGCTCGTTCTTATCTTTCAAACATCGCCTGACCGCGTCGATCAGTTGATCTATATGGATCGGTTTTGCAAAAACAGCATCGGCCCCACGGTCATAGGCATCTTCAAGACTCATATCCGTGTACGCAGTAATAAAGAGAACAACTGGTTGATCTATCGATATCTTACGAATGCCCTCTAATAAATCTATGCCTGTGCCGTTCGGCATACGAATATCCGAAAGAATGGCATCAACTTTATTATTTTTAAAAACTTCAAGGGCTTCGTTGCCGCAATTTGCAGTCAATGTATTATATCCAGCATCCTCTAGATCGAACACCAAGACATCCAGCAGTTTTGGTTCATCATCAACTACAAGTATGGTTTGCTTAGTTGCCACTGCTCTGTTGCCCCCGATTTGTTTTTTCCAAGTCGATCAATCGATTGGCATCATCTAAACTCCCGAGAACTTTATGTAATCTTTCGATAATGATAGCTAATTTATCGGCAGGCACCGACTCACTCAAACGCCCCACTAACTTCTCAACAATGCGTGTGTTTTCACCGGCTACCATGAGGGTGTTTTTCAAGCTGTGATGAAATTTTTCGTTTTGTTCGTTCATTTTTTTACTTCATGGAGCGTTGTTTTAATGTATTCGGCAATTCTAACGAAAGAGCATGGTTTGTAGAAGAATTTTGGCGGCGTCTCCTGTGCTGTACCTCCGCTAATTCGTGCCCAGTCTACGGGGTGAGCTGTTACAAAAATGAACTGTGGCTGTTTACCCGGCCTTGATTTTACTTTCTTGTAGAAATCGAGACCAGACTCACCTTCGAGATTGATATCTGAGATAATGGCATCGACAGTATTTGTCTTTAACAAGGCGAGCGCATCGTTCATATTCCGAGCCGTCAGCAATTTAAATCCGACCGATGAAAAGGAGAAACCAGCGACATCCAAAAGACCTTCATCGTCTTCCAAAATTAAAATTGTACCCTCAACGTGTTCATCCATGGGCGGGTCTCCAAAAACGAATCGGCTCAGCTCGTAGTGGGCAGATGAGCCGCGTGAAACAAATTATTTAAAATACATCGAAATCGGTAAATTATAGCACTTTTAGTGCCGATACCTAATGAATCAAAGAATTTAAATAGATCGCATGGGGAATTTTGCCCAGCATGCGGTCAACTGATAAGTTGGTGTCTTAAGATGGCTGAGAGTGAAGTGCTAAACCAGTCAGATTAAAACAAACCGCTCGCCCGCATTAAGGCTACCGTTACCTCAAGCGAAAACCGTATATTGGACTTCAAAAAGAATGTGGTAGAATAGTCTCTGAGGTAATTAGCCAACCGATTAAGGCATATTTTTCTGCGAAGAAAGGTGCGAGATTATCATAAAAATAAAATCGCCCAAAAACGTTTTGCCGGGGAATCACATCAATCTCGCAGTTGTTTTTGCAATCTCTTCGTTACTAGGAGGCTGCGGCTCACAGTCATTTCGTTATACTGTTTCTGAGCCTATTCGTTTGGAGCCGTTGGACAATCAAAACTCAGAGAAGGTTTTTACTGCTGAAGGTTACGGTTTTATTTGGAGCGACTGTCGCACCGTAAATGCTGATGCCGTTGATGATCTTCTTGGAGACGCAGAGTCTAAAGGCTATGAAGCGGTTGCCGACCTAAAATGGTATGACTATGAAAAACAAAAATGGCTCAAAGAGCCGACATGCCGTACCGAATATGGTTGGCTTGCCGGGACTCTATATACATTTTGGTGGCCTAAAGCGACTAAAGTAAGAGTCCAGGCGAGAGGCATAAATAAGGCAGTTTCGGCTGATTCCAGTAGCAAGGATATATTCAAATCAAAGACCCTTGGAGAGAAGGAAGTGCTCAGTTCAAAAAGTCGAAAAATTCATCCTAATGATACAACTTTAGGATTGGAACTCATGGCGGGGATTCCTGTATTGGGAGCCGGTGTCAGGGCTGGTCATTTTTTTGATGCAGACAAAAGATGGGGTACTAATTTTGAGTTGGCGATACCAGTAGGTGAACATTTAAGTTGTGGTTCATATGTTTCGGGATGGGCCACGCTAGCCACTAGGTTTGAACATTTTTTAGGTAATAGTTTTTATTACGGCATCGGTCCAGGTATTGGATATCAGAGATACCTTAGTTCCTGTCAGAATTCTTATTCATCTGATGACGTCTCTTCAACAAGAACTAGTGGCCGGTGGTCCTACGGACTAGTCGGAATTGACGTCGGACTAGGAAACGAGTGGCGAAGTAATTCAGGTTTGTTTGGTGGCTGTGAATGGTTTGGTGGATTTTTTGGCATGCCGGTAGTTAAAAATGGCGAAGAAGTCAAAGACGGAACAAGGATGCCGCTGCCTTTCGCACCAAGGATTCTTGCTTGTTATTTGGGTACTGCCTTTTAACCCAGTTCACCTCCGCCGCAGCTGCGATCGACATCACCGAAGCCTTTGCCGCCAAAATCAAAGCGCCTGTTGTTGCCACCCACGAAGTCGCGACGGGCGCTGGTACAGAGAGAGAGCCTGAGATGTCGCCGTCACGGTTTGACAACGCTTTTGTACATTATCCTAACACCGATAAACGATTGCTTATGCTTGGTATTAGGTTTTGACAGCTAATGTAATTAGCGCTTCGGCGTCACCTCTCCGTTCCATAACATTTGCACAAAATCCATATATGGTAAAATGAGGATGCCATCCTCAGTTAATCGACGTTTTTGCTCGCAGCAAACGATAATTTTCTGTTTGATATTTTGAAACTCTCCGGCGAGGCTTCTAAGACCAGCTAGATGATCTCTAGTGACACGTTGAGTCGATTTAGCCTCAATGGCAATTTCCATATCACCTAAAATAAAGTCAACTTCCGTGATTTTACTAAGTAGCCAGTAAGACATATCAAAAAAGGATCTCGTGTAATGATTATAGGAATGGAGCTCGTGGAACACCCAATTTTCAAATGCCTTACCAAAATGATATGAGCCCTGCTCAATGGTCCCACGTTTTGCAAGTTGATTAACAATACCAACATCGTGAAAATAGAATTTAGGTGCTTTAGTAATCCGACGTTTTGTTGCTTTAGCGTATGCCGGAAGAAAACTTCCCGTCAGAGTATCCACCAATATTTGGTAATACTCTTGAATCGTATGAGAAGAAACACCGCAATCCCTCGCAAAGGACGAATAACTAACATTGTCGGTGTCTGAGAGTGCCGCTGCATCAAGAAACCTCGCAAATGTTGGCAGGGATCTAACTAAGCCTTCTGCGGCAATCTCTTCTTTAAGATAATCTCCAATGTAAGAGCGCAAGTATTCATCGTGCATATCGGAGAAGTAGATCGATGGTAAGTAGCCATGATTAAGGAGGCGTTTGAGATCAAACTGATCTCCGAGTTCACGACTAACAAGACCAAATAATTCAAATCGAAGCGCTCGGCCACCGAGAAGATTTGCATGGCCTCGTCGCAGTTTTCTTGCACTAGAGCCACACAGCGCAAAAGAGATACTTTTATTTTCAATCAGCCAATGAACTTCATCCAAAAGTTCAGGAACTTTCTGAACTTCGTCGATGATGACATGACCAATTGGAGGTGATGCTATGAGCTCTTCGCGCAGTCGATGTGGCTCTTTACTGTAGTTTGAAAAAACATCGCTGCGCAGCAGATCAATATAGACGTGACCTTCTAATAAATTGCGCATGAGAGTTGATTTACCAACCTGCCTCTGTCCCCAGAGAAAGAAGGTTCGACTTTGCGCTATATTTATATTTAACAGTCTTTTCAGCATGTTATAATTTTAGCAGTTGTACTTCAATATTTCAAGTAAATTTGAAGTACAACTACCAAGGTAAAATATTCTAATATTTTCGGGATGTTAAAGGCCGATCTGCAGACGAAGAGATGACTTGTCTATGCTTGGATTTCTTCAGTATTACTTAGATTTTGATAAACTCTTAAACCGGCGAAATGGGGTCCTCCCCTTACAACGCCGTCGTTAAACTTGCGGTTAATTGATAAGTCGATGTCTTAAAATGGCTGAGAGTGATCGCTTCGCTTGAATTGAGATATCTACCATATCCCTCACCTCGAAAATAATATCCACCTAGCGCGTACTCGGACGATTCATCAGAGAATGCGGCCAAGACGGTCATCCCATATTCATCGATATGCTTTCCGCTGTTACGGTTTGCTGTTTCCTGAGAAACCCGCCTTCTTGAATCTCTTAAGGTGAGTAAACCGCCATAGATTTTCACGGCATTCCACGCCGTGTTCGTCATGCCGACCGCAAGATCGACAATTGGTTCAACTCCCTCTTTGGGCCCAGATTTGGTTTTTGGCGGAACCACATGCTGAAGATCGGCAGACAGTCGCCAGGTGGACGCGAAGTCATACGATAGACCTATACGCGTCTTAAGTG
>CAZUYQ010000038.1:34855-38028 GCA_964624705.1 uncultured Polynucleobacter sp. | reverse complement strand
TACTCGCGTTCGTTATCAGCATAAAGGCGGCGCGACAAAGTGATTTCAGGCTCGTGACGATACTCGGGAGGACAAGTGCCGGTGTCTTCGGTGTTATCGAAAGTAAGTGATACTTCTGCCAATGTGAGGGGTTTTCGTTTATCGGAACCAGCAAAAATAATATCCAGTGCTTTTTCACCGCGAAGGTTCTTAGCATTCTGCTCACCCATCACCCAGCGTACAGAGTCAATCACGTTGCTTTTGCCAGAGCCATTTGGACCGACGATGCCGGTAATACCTTTATCGAAGGTTAGAACAACCTTGTCTGCAAATGATTTGAAACCGTGAATCGTCAGTCGCTTAAGGTGCATACGTGGTACTCTATCTGGTTGCGAATTATAAATGAGTAGATGCTGCCGACGGGCAACATCATCATCGTACTTATAGGTTCATTTCTTATACTAATTGATGGTCTTAATTTCTTTTATATCAGTGCCAGGAAACGCATCCAAGAGAATTACGACATCTCCGAAGAAACTAATCGAGATTCCCCTGCCCGCAGGCGTCAGAGCGATTGAGCCATAGGAATGTTTGGTATCGGTCGAGGCTTTTTCTGTAAACCATGAATTATCTCCTAAAACCTTGGCGGCAAGAGAAAAGTAGGCTTCATTATTAAAGTAAATCGGATCGCGGAAATGATTGACTAGCAGCAGGGGCTCGCCTTTTATGCGTTGGATCTGAAACGATGCGGGGTAGTAGCGGCCGTTTGGGTCGAGTTCGCCTTTGAACCCGTAAACACGCTCAAAACTCATAACATCTTCGGTCTTTAAGGTTTTATTAGTTATGTCACCGGTCAACTGAACTTTAATAATACTATTTGCATATGGTGAGCCGGGAGAATGGTTGGTTGAGACATAACCGCGGTGCGAAATATAGAACGTGTCCTCGCTATCAAAATCAGGTACCGCTTGCCAAAAGTTAGTGCGGTAATAGCGTGTATTAATATTATGCGTGGTTATTGTAAGATGTGGCGAGCCATCGAAATTGAAGAGATTGAAATAAATCCAGTGAAGTTCAGGCTGGACTTCCTCCGCCTCTTTGTAGGGAAAACCAGCTGTCGCGGCTGCCGCGAGATCATAAACGGCGTATTGGTAGGCGCCTCTGCGATCTCGGTTTTGACGTTGATAGCGAGTGTTTTCCCATCCATCCGGAACCTCGTTGCCACCTGCGGTCTGAGTGCCAACACTGTTGTCCGCATACGATTGGCTGTCTTCCATTACCTGGTCCGACCAAATTTGCTCATTAAGATCGGTTGGGAAGGCTATCAAAAGATTGCGAGCAGTGTTGATATGCATAGCTCGGTGTGTGTTGGGATAGGTACGTACCAAGGTTAAAGTGCTTTCGCTGCGTGGAGTTTTGAGTTCGCCTGCGAGCATCATTCCATTTGCACATGCAACCGCAAAGTATTTGTAATTCTCAAGGATAAAAGCGTTGATGGGGCTACATCTTGAATCAATATTCCAATCCTTTACGGAAATTGGTGACGCGGGATTTGTCAGGTCAAATAATTTAACGGTACCTGCACCTTCCGCTTTGCGGTCGGAAAATGTCGCAATCAGATCGCTGCCTGCGCGGGCAAGGCTATTGCCTAGAGGTGGGACATTGATTGCGCTAATTTTTTCGCCGGCACTGTTTATCGTTAGAATAGAACCAACATTGTAGTCACGATGAGGATCGCTATTGAGAACATAGAAGTAGTCGCCCGTCTTATCAGAGGTCACATCGGTAGGGCCCGCAAAATTTAAACCGATCTCAGGAAACGTTTCTTCGCGTTTACAGGTAGAAAAAAAGACGGTCACAAAAAGAGAAAAAACGAGAAAAAATTTCGTGAACATATATGGAGTGCCTCCCAAAGGCTTAGGATCTTAAGAAAAAATCTCAATATGAAGCTTTGAGTTTGCCCGAGAAAATAAGGAAATCCCATCAGAAAGTCGCCGAAATTGCGGGAGTGAGACCCGTGAAAAGGCAACAATTCTCGCTATGACTAATATTTAGGCAAATTAAAGTAAGGAATAACTTGAAAGGGTTGATCGGCTTGAGTTATGACGGAGTAACGTCTGGCACAACTAAAACATTGGCTTCGTCTCATGGCAGATGAGGACTCTTTCGGAGGAACTTACTTATGGCAGGATCTTTAAACCGCGTGATGGTGATTGGAAATCTTGGACAAGATCCAGAACTTCGCTACACATCAAATCAAACACCTGTTGCAACGTTTAGTGTTGCCACAACAGACTACCGCAATACTCCAGACGGTCAGCGTCAAGAAATCACTGAATGGCACCGGATTGTCGTTTGGAGCAAACAAGCGGAAAACTGTGCGAAATATCTTGCAAAAGGCCGCACCGTTTTTGTCGAAGGTCGCTTGCAAACTCGCAGCTGGGATGACAAGCAATCAGGTCAAAAACGCTACACCACTGAAATCGTGGCTCAGAACATTCAGTTTCTAAGCCCACCAGCAAACGCTGGTCAATCCACCCAACGCCGTGAATACGGCCAAAACCAAACCAACCAACAGTACGGTGCACGTAACAATACCAATCAAACGCATGACCAAAATGCAGCGGGCGGCTACGGCGGCCCTGCAATTCCTGAGTTTGATATGGGTTCACCATCGTCGATGCCATCAGCAACTTTTGGCGGCTCTGATGCTGGCCTTGATGACATTCCGTTTTGATTTGAACTAAAAGAATAAATAGAAAGCCCTCAACCTATTTCGGTAGGTTGAGGGCTTTTTTTATCGCAATTCTTGCTCTAGGCTGGCTTTGCCGGAGGCTTCCGCAATGCAATACCGGGACATTGGTTAATTTAGTTTACTTTGTTAACGCCGCGCATTATACTCGGTTTTGCTGATGGAGGCTGTGCATGGACGAAACGGCTAAATGGATTCAAACTTGCTTGAGCGAGGGACGATTTCGCCTATCGATTCATGCAGGTGAGCGGAGATCGCAAAGGTTCGTATCCGAAAAAGACATTCGGAGCTGTGGAAAAACAGTAAAGAGCATTAAATACCAACCTCTTAAAAGAACTTGGCGAGTTGTCGGCAAAGACTGTGATGGCGAAATCTTAAACGTAATTTGCGCAGTACACGAGATGTTGCTTATCGTGACTGTCTACTGAGGTGAAAATGGCTA
>CAZUYQ010000038.1:1668-34845 GCA_964624705.1 uncultured Polynucleobacter sp. | reverse complement strand
TCATTACCGACTTTGTGGTCTTGATTATGTCTATCTTATCGTCCCCGTTTTGAAACTCAAAAGTGGCGAAGAGATGATCGATCTTCCGATGGGCGTTATCGACAAGGGGATCGCCTTTAAAATTATTGAAGACCGAGTTCCAATCCGTGGTGCAGAGGTCCTGTTTTTGAGAAAGGCCTTAGGACTTAGCTTGAAGGACTGGGCCGATAAATTTGGGTTGTCTGCGGCCGGAGTCTTAAAGTGGGAACGTGCTCTTAATAAAAGGCTTGCTCCCGTGAATGAAGCGGCTGTTCGAGCATTCTGCGCCGAAATTTTGGGTGTCGAGTTTGAAGGGACTTGGAGCGAGCTGGTTGCGGATGATAAGACACCGAAGAAAGTCTCGGTAAAACTACCAATAGCTGCGTGAGCACAGAGGTCCGAATGCAAAACTGCCGCCCTATCTACGGCAAGGTCCGCAACAGCATTAAAACGCAACATAAAGTTCCGCCGATTCACAATATCAGGGATTTCCAAAAAATCATCACATCGTGATGATCTTAGATCCTCATTACCCAGATTAAGACTAACTTAAAAATCCACCGAATCGGCCAGATTTTCCTGCGACGGCTCGGTGTAGATTGATCGAGTGTCCAGCTGATTTACCTGCTGCAAATGTTTCGCCGTCGACTCTTGCCCTGCCGCGAGACTTGCTGCCAAGGCGCGGGTATTTTCTTGCAACGAAATCGTCAAGCTCTCTGCGGTCCTGGAGTACGAGAGCTTTAGATTGTCCTTCCGAAATCCCGAGGTCTTTTGCCACTTTGGCCTGGACCGGTTGTGCTGCGAGTTTTTCTGAAAAACCATGCAGAATTCCAAGTTGGTAAGACCTGCGGTACCTGCCATCTAGACGCGTGATCTTTTTATGCTCTCGCCAAAGTGCTTCGCACTGCTGCAGTAAAAAATAAAATACGTACTCTGCCATCAGTAGATTCTCACGTGAGCCAAGCAACTCTACTGCTTTGTATTTTTGACATGCTTTTGCATCAAAGAGACTGGTGTGAATCACTTTGACAAAGAACGACTCATTTAAGATGGAGTAGATCATGGCCTCGTGAGATTCGACCTTCTTGCGCTGACGACAGATGATCATGCTATCCATGTTGCCAGATCTATTAGAGCGCAAACGGTCCAAATTATGCCTAGTATATAACTCTCGCACTCGCTGCATGGCGAGTAATGCTTCGTGCTCGTTGGTTGACTGGGCGAGGGCCAGAAGTTTCTCGACTTTCTGCAAAAGCTTCTCGTCTTCTTCGGACAAGACTCGCTCACGCAGTGTAGGAATTTGCTCTGGCAAATCTCCCGAAGCTTTCGCAGCCCATCCTGAGACACCGACCGCAGCGCATGCCTCCGCGAAAGCTTGTCCGTGAGTGTTGTCGTTTGGAAGTCCTAGGATTTCTGATACGTACTGATGGGCCATTTCGTGCTTAAGAATTTCTAGCACCACATCCCAGCTATGATCGGTAATCAATTTAGAGCTAAGGGTGATGGTGCGAAAGAACGGATCCCACTGACCCCAGCGTTTGCCCAGTTCGGCAATTTGGATCACGCACGGTTTTAATTTAATTTTGTGATACCAGTTGATCTCTTCAAACTCGCGGTAAAGCTGGCGAGTCCAGAGGGCCGTAAGGTCGATGTCTTGATGGTCCACTTTTATTTACCTTTTTTTGAGGCTTTAGCTTTCTCAATCACTACAGAATCATCCATGAGTTTTTGCATGCGTTCACAGACCTGAGCATGAAACGCGGTAACTTGAGCATCAAACTCTTCTTTGCTATCTGCCATTGGTGGAGGTATCTGCGCTTCGCTAAGATAATGGGTCAATTTCACTGGTTTTGGCAGTGGAGAGAGACCAAGACCTTTCGCGAAAAAGAGCGGAATTTTAAGAGCTTTATAGGCCCATGCCGTAACATGGCTTGGAAAAATTTCATACATATCATCAGCTGCCGGACAGGCTGCCAGTACGATTGGAGTTCCAGTTTCGATGGCTAGGCGTACGAAGCCTTTGCGGCGTCCCCACATGATTTTGTATTTTTCAGTGGAAGGTCTTAAGGCCTCTCGCATACCGCCAGGCGCCAACACCAAAATTTCTCCACTATTTAGAAGTTTTACAGCGTTCGCGTGCGTACCCTCGGCACTGCCCAAGGCCTCCATGGCGGCGCCAAGGCCCGGGATCTTGTAAAAAAGATGATCGATCAATGCCCGTGGAATGCGGTTGGCATGCTCGTAGATACCAGCCATCAGTAAGGCAATATCATAGCTCGCAAGGCTATGATTAACGGCGACGATCGCAGATGAATTCTCGGGTATGTGTTCTAGCCCCACCACCGTATGATGATGATAGCTACGAATTCCTGCAATGACGGGTGCCAATTTCAGAAGTGCTTCGGTATTCATGTGAGAGACTTTGCCTTTTTGGAACCGCCCACCCGGGAGCGCTTAATGCCATGTTGGATCGAATGTAAGCTCGGCAATTTTATTGTGACCTAAAATGGACGGATGAAAACAATCGATCGGAGACAGAAATTCCCACGGGAACTGATAATTTGCAAGTTCAGGTTTGAAGTGAATATTAGCTGGGTAACTGCTTGCAATGGTGGCGAGGATTGAATTCATCTGTTGTAGACGCTCCCCAAATTGCTGACGTTCCAGACCAGTTCGGTCGCGAGCAAATAGACCTGGACATAAACCCATAGCATCCCATCGTTCCTGACACTCATGGGCTTTGCCAACCTCATAAACACGTAGTAGATCAGGAATGCTTGGCATGACAATCCGGATATTAGGATTGGCATCAACGAGGCGATTGACCGTTGTGCTTACTTGTTTTTGGTAATTCGCAAGTTCTTCTGCATAATTACCGGTCCAGTTACAAATATCGTTGGCACCAACAAGTAAGGTTACATAATCAGGTTTATAGCGAAGAAGACGGGTTGTTTCGCGTTCCATTTCTTTTGAAGTCGCCCCAACAAACGCTTCGTTATGAACCTCAATATTAGGGCCCAATATTTGCTGAAGGCGTTTTGCATGACTATCAACCAGACCTTTTTGATCCAGGCCTGCGGACCAACTAAGGTCGCGGTTATCGCCGAAGCGGTAATTGTTGAACCCAGCTGTGATGGAATCTCCCAAAGCTCCAATAACATAGGGGCGTGGTAGGACTTCAGCAAATGCTGAATGACCATTGCCAAGAATGAAGCTTATACTTAAGAGAGAACCTAGAGCTATTTTCATAAATCTCCACCAATCGTCTTGCGCGAATCAGCATGAATTGTTAGGGAAGTTTAACGGAAGACTAATATTTTGGCAATCCATGAAGATATTATAAATAGTTAATGATTTCAAAATCTTATATTGAACTCGATGAACTCCGACGCCTTGGCCCCCCGATTGGTCGCATGGGCGTAGGCATGCGCTTGGTAAAATGGTTGTCGGAAACCTATCTTTTCTTTTCTCAGACGCAGTGGCTTGAAGAGATTTCCGCGGGCAGGGTTACCGTCAATCAATTTGTGGTTTGTGCTTCCGATTACCTTCTGAAATCGAACGATCAACTGGCTCGTGTGCATCCTATTTCCGAAGAACCCGTGGTCGATACTCGTATCGAGATTTTATTTCAGCGGGGCGATATTGCGGTTGTGTCAAAGCCTGCCGGTCTTCCGATGCACGAGGCAGCGTTCTTTCGGCGGAATACGGTGCACTGGTTGCTACCGCGTTTGCTTGGATCCGATTGGCATGCGGTACACCGCTTAGACCGCGAAACGAGTGGTGTGCTACTTTGTGCGCGTGGGCGGGGCTTACGTAAAACCTTAGCCCGGCAGATTGAGACTGGTGCGGTTCATAAAACATATATGGCTCTGTGTGATGGAGTTACAGAGCAGGATGAATGGACCGAGTCCTCTCCGATCATCGGAGGCGCGTCTGCTCATGATCCAGCGCGCTGTGGTGAAGTGACTCATGAGCGAGCGCAATCAGCAGTCACAAAATTTAAGGTCCATCAAAGAAGTGCAAATCGTTCTCTGATTGAAGCAAATCCTATTACAGGTCGAACGCATCAAATTAGAGTTCATCTTGCTCATACAGGGTTGCCTATTATTGGCGATAAAATTTACGGTCGAGATCCGGCGGTGTTTGCGGATTATATTAAAAACGGGAATACACCCGAGGTGCAAGAACGTGCGGGCTACGCAAGACATTTACTGCATGCTTATTCCATTTGTTTTATAAATCCATCTACGAATAAAAGTCAGACGGTTGTGAGTCCTCTGCCAAACGAAATGTGTGTTCCCATTTAATTTGATCCCATCACGAATAATAGCTAATAAATCTCCAATTTAAATTTTCTATAGATATCAAAGTTTTATTTCGAGAAAAAATACTCTAGTAAAGAATCGTTACTGCTTCCCGAACATGTCTTAAATAGATAACGTGAAGGAAATTTGTATGCGAAACTCTCTTTTACCTTTAAATCTAATTCTAATGTTAGCTTTGCTAGCGGGTTGTTCTGGCAAGGTGACAACATCGACGCAGGGTCGTCCAGCTTTAAAAAATAAAACCGCAAATCCCAGTGATGTAAATTCACCTGTCTTGGGTGATACGCAGATTTCACTTCTACCAGGCTCCTTAGTTGAGGGTGGCGGTAGTATTAGTTTAACTCAGGCGAATTTTAAGATTCCTTACGGTGCTCTGGCTTTATCAACACCGGTGAGTATTGGTGTTTTAGATAAAGATGGCGATGCTGTAGATCCGAGTCAGCTTCTCAAAAAGCTTTCCGCAAAAATAAAAACCGATCAAGTCCTTGGACTTGTCGACAAAAAATATGCAGCGGTTTTTGTGATTGATAAATCAAAGAAGGGCAAAGAGAAGCGTTATTTCCTGACAGATCTCAGCGTTAAAGACGGTGTCGTTTCTTTTGAGACGGAAATCACCAACGGTGTTTTAGTGCTAACCGATATTACTCCCGTAGCCTTGTCTGTAAGTTTTCCGGCGTTACCAACACAGACGGCCCCCGCCGTAGGCGTCGACGTTGCGCCAAAGGCAGCCCTTGCGAGTGACGGCAAAGAGTATGTGAATGCTCTGAACGCTTCTCAATATAAAATCCAAGGAAGTTGTTCTCAGGACGGCGAGATGGTTTCGATTTCTGGTGCGTCTGAAGCCGTGGTGAGTTGTGCTAATGGTGCATGGGCAGTCAATCTTAACTTGTCGGCCGCTACCGAGGGCGAGCAAGTTGTAAAAGTTCAGTTTAAAGATAGTGATGGTTATTCGGCAAAAGAAGCGGCGAAGACAATCACTCTTGATCAGACACCGCCAAGTTTTACATCGGTAGCTCTGGATCATGAGGCATCGGATGCTGTCATTAATAGTGCTGAAAAAAACTCAACGCAGTCTATCTTGGGCACACTCACTGCGAGTGGTTATGATGCGTTAAATTACAAAATAGTCAGTGCGACAACCTCTTGTACGGGACCTTTAACTTATACGACTACTGCACCAAACATAGCCGCTATGACAGCGGATGGTGATTATAAAGTTTGTTTACAGCTGACAGATCTTGCAGGCAATAGCAGCTACGGCGCAACTAGCACGGTCCACCGTGAGACATCAATTCCAGTGGTCTCTGCAGGCAACGACGTCACCGCAGCAGCGTCGACAAGCCTTACAGGAACCTCTTCTAAGACAGGAACCTATCTTTGGACGAAACAATCTGGCAGCGGCACGATTACCTTTGGTTCTGCTTCGAGCCTTGTGACGACCGTCAGTGCGAGTGCAGATGATACCTATGTTCTTAAATTAACAGTGACAGATAGTGTCGGTAATGTTGGCTCTAGTACGATGACCTTGATGTGGTCGACTTCGGGCCCAATTTTTACCTCACTTGCTCTTCTTAACACTGCAGCTAATAACTATGTCACTGCTTCCGAACACGCGGCCAATACTCCGCTTGCAGGAAACTTGGTGGCAAGTCTTTACGATACTGCGACTTATAAACTTGTGACAGCAGTGACTACTTGCTCTTCTGCAAGTGGCTACGCTGCAAGTATTCCTCTAGCGAATTCTTCGGACTTTGGTAGTGATGATAATTATAAAGTCTGCGTTAAGCTTGTAGACTCTAGCAGTAACATAACCTACGGTGCGACTGCGAATTTTGCCCTGAATACTTCCGTGCCAACAGTAAGTGCCGGCAGCAATCAAACCAAGAATGCAGTCTTCACACAAACCGGTACTTCGTCTGAAACCGGAACCTACCTTTGGTCAGAAACGTCTGGGCCTGGTATTTTAGTTTTCGGTACTCAATCTGCTCTCTCCACGACAATCACTGCGCCAAGCGACGGAACTTACGTGGTTCGTCTTACGGTTACAGATGTTGCAGGAAACGTTGGCTATAATGAATTCACCCTCAGCTGGGACACCGATGGTCCTTCTGCTCCGACGATCACGTCGACCACGCCTGCTTCGCCATCGTCCGCTTCGTCGACACCACTCGTAAAAGGTACTTCGGCTTCTGATACCGATGCCGTCACGCTATACAGTAACGCTGCTTGCAGCATGCAAATCGGTACGGGCACGAAGGCTAGCTTTGAAGGCTCAGGTTTGACTGCGACGGTATCGACTAATGCAACCACGACGATTTATGCTAAAGCTTTTGATGTCACCGGCAACGCATCGCCTTGCACGCTTCTCGTGTCTTATATCCACGATAACGATGGTCCAACGGCACCAGGGTTTACATCACTGACCCCAGCATCACCCTCAACATCGTCTCTGACTCCAAGTGTAAAAGGGACCACATCTGCTGATACAGTCACAGTCAAATTATATGATGGTAATACCTGTGCGAATGAAATTGGCAGCGGCACGAAGGCTTCTTTTACAGGCTCTGGTCTTACGGCTACGGTCACAGCGAATACCACGACAACGATCTACGGAAAAGCATTCGACGCTGCAGAGAACGGTTCTGCATGTACGTCCTTTGCTTCTTACGTGCATGATAACTTAGCTCCCAATGCTCCTGCCTTTGCGTCGACGACGCCTGCATCACCAGCTAGCAGTTCGACAACGCCAGCAGTCATCGGTACGGCTTCGGTTGATACCGACTTAGTAAAACTCTACGACGGTGCAAGCTGTACCACTCAGATTGGCTCGGGAACAAAAGCCTCTTTTGAAGGTGCAGGCATTGCAGCGACCGTGACTGCTAACGTTACAACCACCATCTATGCGAAATCATTTGATGCGGCAGGGAATAGTTCTGCATGTACTTCGATGCTGTCTTTTGTTCACGATAGCACACCACCGGCAGCTCCAGCTTATGTATCGGCTTCGCCTGCCTCTCCGACCAATAGTTCGACGACACCCCATATCATCGGCACATCGTCTGCTGATACAGTCACCGTTAAACTCTACAACGCAAATACCTGTCTGACTGAAATTGGCACGGGTACAAAAGCAGCATTCGAAGGCTCGGGCGTAGTTGCTACGATTACTGCCGACGCCACAACCACCATCTATGCAAAATCAATCGATGCTGCAGGTAATAGCTCGGCGTGTACGTCTATGACTTCTTATGTTCATGATAGCAGTCTTCCCAGTACAATTAGTTTTACCTCGGTCACACCGACTTCGCCGTCTCGTACGTCTTCGACGCCAGTTGTTGTTGGTACGGCTCCAAGTGATGCCGTGACCGTTAAACTCTATAGCGATAACGTTTGTTCGGCTGAGATTGGTACTGGCACCAGAGCCAGCTTTATAGGTGCAGGACTCACGGCTACAGTTGCAAGCAATACGACCACGACCATTTATGGTCGATCGTTTGACGGGGCCTCTGCCGCGACGAACTGCGTGCTGCTTACGACTTATATTCACGACACCGCTGCTCCTGGCGACCCGAGCTACACGTCGACGACTCCAGTGTCGCCTTCGAGTGCATCGACGACCCCGAGTGTCGTCGGAGTATCGTCTTCTGATACAGCCACAGTTAAACTTTATAGTAACAATAGCTGTTCGACTGAGATTGGCACGGGCACGAAGGCCTCGTTTGATGGCTCTGGAATTGCTGCAACGGTGACTGCTAATACCACCACGACCATCTATGCAAAATCTTTTGATGCGGCAGGTAACGGCTCGGCTTGTATTTCGATGGCAAGCTATATTCATGACAACCTGCCACCTACGACTCCTGATTTTACATCGACCACGCCTGCGTCACCGTCGAGTGCATCGCTCACGCCAAATGTGATTGGTTCGGTCTCGGCTGATACGGTGACAGTAAAACTTTATAGTAATAACACCTGTACGACCCTTCTGGTCTCGGGGGCAAAAGCAGACTTTGAAGGAAGTGGTCTTACCATCACAGCGGCCCCAAATGCCACGACCACTATCTACGGAAAATCTTTTGACGCTGCAGATAACGCTTCAGGTTGTACTTCGCTTGCTTCTTATGTGCACGATAATCTGCCTCCGACTGCTCCTGGATTTTCATCGACTAGTCCCGCGTCACCGGCAACTTCGACCACTCCTGCTGTGATCGGTACCGCTGCCGCCGACGTTGTCACGTTAAAACTTTATAGCGAGAACACCTGCGTTACCCAAATCGGCACCGGCACTAAAGCGGACTTTGAGGGTTCTGGTATTACAGCAACTGTTAGTGCGAACACAGCCACCAATATTTATGCAAAATCTTTTGATGCAGCTGGCAATGCCTCGGCTTGTACATCGATGCTTACTTACACCAGTGACAGCAATCCGCCCACCGCGCCAACGGTTACAGGTACTGCACTTGTGATGACAGCGACACCTACTTGGACTTGGACTGCGGGTGGTGGTGGTAATGGAAATTTCCGCTATAAATTAGATAGCAGTGATTTTACGAGTGGATCAACGGCTACGACTGCACTGACGTATACTGCAGGCAGTGCCCTTTCAGAAGCAAGTCACACTCTCTATGTTCAAGAAAAAGATGCTGCAGGCAACTGGTCCACGTCGGGAAGTTTTGCCGTCACAGTAGATTTAACCGGTCCGACCGTGTCGGGAGTGTCTTCTAATAAAACGAATGCGACCTATAAGGCGGGAGATGCAGTCGACATCAGGGTAACATTTTCTGAAGCCGTCACGGTAACAGGATCTCCTAAGATTACTTTGGAAACAGGCAGCACCGATCAAGAGGCTCTCTTTGATTCGGTATCTGGTAGCACTGTGATTTTCAACTATACTGTGCAGGCGGGTGACACTTCTTCTGACCTAGATTACGCATCGGCAGGAGCTTTAGTCTTTAACGGCGGCACGATCAAGGACGCCGCAGGCAATAGTGCAAATCTGGCGTTAGTTACCCCAGGCACTGCAGGCTCTCTTGGTAACGCAAAAAGTATCGTGATCGATACCACTCCTCCGACGGCACCTACGGTCACGGCGGTGACCCCAACCACTGATACGACACCGACGTGGTCTTGGACCGCAGGAACTGGTGGAAGCGGTGATTTCCGCTATAAATTAGATTCTTCTGATTTATCTACCGGCGCTACTACAACCACAGCAACAGACTTTACACCAGGCAGTGGGCTCAGCGACGGCACGCACACCCTTTACGTGCAAGAGCGTGACGCAGTCGGTAATTGGTCTTCTTCAGGAAGTTTTGCGGTTGCAGTGAGTGCAGCCACTCTTAATGCACCGACCGTAACAAGCACCACCATACAAACTAATTCTACGACACCCACTTGGACTTGGACCACAGGTGGCGGTGGCAACGGTACCTTCCGCTATAAATTAGACAGCAGTGATTTAACGTCTGGTGCTACACAAACCACAGCCACAACGTATACGCCTGGCAGTGCTCTTAGTGTAGCAGCGCATACTTTATATGTGGAAGAGACGAGTGACGGCAGCATTTGGTCCGCTGCTGGAAGTTTTGTGATTACTATTGATCAGACAGCTCCGACAGTCTCTAGCGTGAACTCAAGCACAAGCGATGGGGCTTATACCACCGGAAATAGTATCAGTATCCAAGTGAATTTCTCCGAGACCGTAACCGTCACTGGCACACCTCAACTGACACTGGAAACTGGCACGACCGACCGTGTCGTGGATTTCGTCTCTGGTAGCGGCACATCTTCGCTTACATTTACTTACACTGTTCAAGCTGGTGATACGTCTGCGGACCTTGATTACGCATCGACCGGGGCGCTTGCACTTAATGGCGGTACTATCAAAGATGCAGCCGGCAACAATGCAACGTTAACGCTTGTTAGCCCTGGAGCTGCAACATCACTTGCTGCGAATAAAGCACTGATGGTTAGTACGAATCCAACAACCATCGCAAGTGTAACGTCAAACACTACAAATGGCACTTATGGTATGGGCACAGTGATCGATGTGCGAGTGACATTCTCTGCTGCTGTCAATGTTACAGGTACGCCAAAGATCACGATGTCGACGGGGTCCACAAGTCGCACTGCCGATTTTGCATCGGGCTCTGGATCGACTGTGCTCGTATTTAACTACACGGTCGCTGCTAATGATACATCGAGTGATTTAGATTATGCTTCAACTTCAGCTCTCGCCCTAAACGGCGGTACGATCAAAGATACCGGTACTTTTGACGCGACATTGACACTGCCAGCACCCGGCGGCACCGGATCTCTTGCAGATAGTAAAGCTCTAGTGATTGCAGCGACTACGCCCGCGACCTTTGCGATCACTGGTCCCGCGGCTTACGTCACTGCGACGACTCCGCAAGTCACTTGGGGAGCTTCTACAGGGGCGACTAAATACGATCTAAAGGTCGATAATGATTCCGACTGCTCGTCACCTTCTCAAACGTATTCCAATATCACGGGTACTAGCAAAACACTCACGACTATCACTGCTGGTACCTACTATGTATGTATGACCGCAAAAGATAACAGCACTAACTATATCAATGCCTCGAACTATGGTTATTCGTTTACGATGGATAACGTATTGCCGACAGTTTCCAGTGTGACCTCGAATACTGCCGATGGTACGTACACAGTCGGTGATATCATCGACATCTATGTCAACTTCAGTGAAGTCGTAAACGTTACGGGAACTCCCACTCTCACCCTAGAAACGGGGACTGTCGATCAGGTATTAAACTACGTCTCTGGCACTGGCTCTGCAAATCTTCGGTTTAATTATACCGTCCAAGCAGGCGATACAACCACCGCTCTAAACTATAAGGCAACCAACTCTCTTGCCCTCAATGGTGGTACTGTCAAAGATGTCGCAGGTAATAACGCGACATTAACACTACCTGCACTTGCGGGGACAACGGCCCTCAAAGGTTCAAAGACATTTGTGATCGATACATCTACTGCAGCTATAACCGGTGTTTCATCTAATACCACAAACGGCAGCTACAAAGCAGGCACTGTGATCGATATCAGAGTTACTTTTAATAAAATTGTAACAGTCACCGGAACACCGCAATTAACTTTAGAAACAGGCACAGTCGATCAAGTTATCGATTACGTCTCGGGCAGTGGTGGCACCGTTCTACTTTTTAATTACACGGTTCAAGCGGGCGACACGAGTGCAGACTTAACCTATGTCGCGACGACATCTCTTGCACTGAATGGTGGTACTATTACGACGGCATCGAGTGCTCAAGCTGCAACTCTTACGCTCGCAGCTCCCACAGCTTCGGGTTCTTTAGCAGCAAACAAGGCTCTCGTGATTGATACAACACCTCCCGCGGCGTTTTCGATCACTGCTCCCGCAGCGTCTGTGACGACAGCGACACCAGCTGTGACCTGGGGTGCTGCAACAGGAGCTGCCAACTATGATTTAAGCGTTAGTGCCAATAGCGATTGCTCCTCGCCGATCCAAAGTTATGCGTCGATTACTGGTACGAGCAAAACACTCACAACGATTGCCGATCAAGGAACTTATTATGTCTGTATGCTCGCACGTGATACGGCAGGCAATACTGTTAATGCAAGTAATACGGCCTATAGCTTCTTCTATGATGCTATCGCTAAAGTTATAAGCGTATCTGCATCGACTGCAGATGGTAGCTACTACCAGAGCAGTGATATCGATGTCACAGTTACATTCAGCGAAGACGTAACGGTGACAGGTTTTCCTCGTGTGACGATGAATGTTGGCAGTACGACACGTTATGCTACTTATACCTCTGGATTCAATTCAAGTGTTCTGACGTTTAGATATACGGTGGCACAGGGGGATAACAGCAGTGATCTCGATTATCTGGCTACCAACTCTCTAGGTCTTAACACCGGCACTATTAAGGATGCGGGCGCCAGAGCTGCGACGCTGACTTTGCCAGCACCCGGTGGGGCGAATTCGCTTTCTAGCAATAAGGCGATCTTAGTTACAGGTAACCCTGGAGTATTCCCTATGGGTTCTCCTATTGTCGGAAGTGGCGTTATTGATCTCTCTTGGGCTTCTGCGGAAGCGGGAATATCCTATACTGTTAAGCGTGGAACTAGCTCTGGCTCTTATCCTACAGTCCTTGCAACGAATCTTACAAGTTTAGCGTACTCAGACGTGACGGTTGTAAATGGCATAACCTATTATTATATGATTACCGCAGTAAATGCCTCAGGGAATACCAATGCGACTGCCGAAATAAATGCAGTACCCACTCTCTTTGCAGCTGACGCTGGGATAGATCAAACGGCTGCAACCAGTATTACACTCTATGGCAATAGTCCCCGAGGAGTGCAGTCACAAGCCTGGTCCAAGATTTCTGGCCCTGGTAGTATTAGTTTTGGTAGCAGCACATCAATAACAACCACAGTGACAGCTGATACCGAAGGAAGTTATGTTCTACGTTATACCTTGACAGATGGATCAGGTAATACTGCAAGTGATGATATGACTCTCACTTGGGATCTTTCAGCACCTGCTTTCACATCGCTATCTTTAATCGGAGTCGCTGCGGATAATATTTTAAACCGTGTTGAAGTGCGATCTGATGAAGTAATTGCAGGATCTTTAATTGCTTCAAATTATGTGAGTGCAGGTTATCTGTTAGTAGAAAATAGTCAAAATTGTACTAGTTATTCAAATTCAGATTACAGGGCGAAAATAACACAAGCAAATGATTTTTATTTTTTAAATGATGGAGATTATAAAATTTGTGTTCGCTTGGAAGGCGCTAATAACGTCGTTTCTTATGGGTCTAGCATTGCTCTGACTTTAGATGCCACTACACCCATGACTGATCCACATGCGGTAAAACAAATCGCGACTGGGTTTGGTAGTAGCCATACTTGCGCTATTCTTAATGATGATTCGCTCCGATGCTGGGGCGAAAACAGTGATGGGCAACTGGGTTATAATGACGTCTTAGTTCGCGGCGCGACCGCAGGTTCAATGGCGTCTTTACCATCCGTGAATTTAGGGACCGGACGAACAGCAAAAAAATTGGCTCTTGGATCTCAACATACGTGTGCCATTCTCGACAATGATACAGTTAAATGTTGGGGTAAGAATTCGGATGGCCAGTTAGGTTACAACGACAGTACACCGCGCTCCATCGCTCCGTCCGCAGCGATTTATCTGGGTAGCAGCAGAACTGCAAAGGATATCGCGACAGGAACTGCACATACATGCGCTATTCTAGATGATAATACACTTAAGTGTTGGGGATCAAATACATTGGGACAGCTAGGGTACGATGACACGAACAATCGTGGGAATAATAATACAACGAATTCTATGCTTTCTGTGCCTGCTGTGAATTTAGGCGACGGCCGTACAGCAAAAAAGGTTTCACTTGGACAGTATCATTCGTGCGCCATTCTTGACGACAATTCGATTAAATGTTGGGGCTATAATATTAATGGCCAGCTAGGATATAGTGATACAACAGCCCGCGGTCAAAATAATACGACAGGTTCCATGAGTTCGTTATCCATTGTAAATTTAGGCAGCGGTCGAACTGCAAAAGATATCGGTCTTGGTAGTTCTCGTACCTGCGCCATATTGGATGATGATTCGCTTAAATGCTGGGGGGATGGATCTGCTGGTGCGTTAGGCTATGATACCACTAGTAGTCGTGGTGACAATAATACTACAGGCTCTATGGCATCATTATCTGCTGTTAACTTGGGTAGCGGCAGAACCGTAAAAAATATTGCTCTTGGATCGACCTCCACCTGTGCATTACTTGATGATAATAAAGTTAAGTGTTGGGGAGACAATGCTTATGGGCAGTTAGGCTATGATGACAGTGTTAGTCGTGGTAAAACTACTGGCTCGATGGCGGCTTTACCCACTGTTAATTTGGGCACTGGTAGAACCGCAAAAAACCTAACTGCCGCTTATCAATATACATGTGCTGTGCTTGATGATGATACTGCAAAATGTTGGGGCCGCAACCAAAACGGTCAATTAGGATATGGAAATATTCGTCCTCTTGGAAATACCAATTCTGAAATGATGAGTTTACCTGCTGTCAATCTCGGAACTAGTAGAACTGCAAAAAGTATTTCGCTTGGTGGTAGTCATTCTTGTGCAATTCTCGATGACGATACGATGAAATGTTGGGGATATAATGCTTTTTTTCAATTGGGTTATGGGAATTCAACAAATCTAGGTACTGATGCGGGTGCGTATTCTGTAACTTTACTACCTGCAATTAATCTTGGCGCGGGTAGAACTGTAAAAAATATTGGTACCGGTGATGCACATACCTGTGCTTTGCTTGATGATGGCACCATTAAATGCTGGGGATATAATGCTTTTGGTCAATTAGGATATGATGATGCTAATCCGCGTGGCACTACAGGGGGATTGGATGCAATAGCGTCAATACCTATTGTAAACCTTGGTGTGGGCAGGACAGCAAAAAGTCTTTCTCTTGGTTACAATTTTACATGTGCCATCTTGGATGATAATACCCTCAAATGCTGGGGAAATAATGCTTATGGGCAGCTCGGCTATGACGATACGACCGATCGTGGTTCGAGTCTTGGTTCGATGGGAGCATTAGCATCAGTTTATCTCGGCATGGGGCGCACCGCAAAAAAAGTTGTTACTGGGGGCTATCATGCTTGTGCGATTCTGGACGATGATTCGCTGAAATGTTGGGGGCAAGGGCTCTCTGGACAGCTAGGATACGATAGTTCATTAAATCGTGGTAGCGACAATGCCTCCTCCTCAATGACCATTTTGCCAAGTATTAATCTTGGTAGTGGTAGAAAAGCGAAAGATGTCACTGCTGGAAATCAATACACATGTGCTATTCTCGATAATAATACGTTAAAATGTTGGGGGAGTAATGGCTATGGGCAATTAGGTTATAATAGTACGTCAAATCGCGGTACTAGTGTCGGTTCGATGGCGGCATTGCCCTCAATCTATGTGGGATCTGGCAGAACAGTAAAAAGTATGAGAGCCGGAACCTTTCATGGATGCGCTCTTCTTGATGATAACAGGGTAAAATGCTGGGGAGCTAATTCGTCTGGACAATTGGGTTATGACGATCAACTCCAACGTGGAGATGTCGCTAATAGCATGACGACTTTGGATGCGGTCAATCTAGGTATTAGCCGAACTGCAAAAAGTATTAGCAGTGGTGGATATTACAGTTGCGCGATTCTGGATAATGATACCGTCAAATGCTGGGGTTCAAACGATAATGGTCAGCTAGGATATGATAGTGTTATTAATAAGGGGAATGGATTTCCGATTTCTAAATCTATTCCGTTATATTTTCCTTAACTTTAGGACATGGGGTTTCAGTGAATTTCAGGACACCTCACTGGAATAAAAATTAAAATGCTCAACCGTTCCCACCACCCTGCTTCGGCAGGGTGGTTTTTTAGCATTCCCTTACCCATACTTTGATTAGAAGTATCCACCTGCTACAATCTAAAGATGACAAAAAATTCTAGGAAGAAAAATTCCCGTGCTGCGATACCGATTCCGAAAGTGGAAGCGTCGTCTCGTTTTGAGGTGATGATAGCATCGTTGATTTCTCGCTATGGGTTTTTCTTGCTTATCGTCTTTGGACTCTTGAGCACTTGGCAACTCTGGGAACAAGATATTTTCTGGCAGATTCGGGCTGGCGATGAAATCCTGTCGGGCATGGGTTTGCAAACCGTCGACACTTGGTCCTTTACCGGTGCTGGAAGGCCGTGGATTAATTTTCAATGGTTAGCTACGGTTCTGATTCGGATGGCCTACGGCTTTGGACGTGAAGGTGGGCTTGTCGTCTTTCGAGCTATTTGTGCGATGATACTTTTCTCTATCATGGCTGCTATCCTGCGCCAAAATCCTCAGGACAAAAAACTCAGCACGGCTTTTATTCTACTACCTTGGATTTTCCTATGCATCGCTTTTAAGATCGAAATGCGTTCGGATCTTTTCAATTTCATACTATTTGCAGGTTTAATCTGGCTGTGGGCATCGCAAGGATTCGATCGTTACAAGACATGGCTGACACTGGTGTGCAGTCTTATTGCCGTGAATCTCCATGCAGGGACAGCGCCGTTCGTTATCCTGCTAAGCTGTGTTCTGCTTATCTCTGATGCTAGAATAACGTTTCAAAAACGTTTGGTATGGTGCGTTGCCTCTGCTCTAACGATGTTTGCAAATCCTTATGGCTATAAAGTTCTTGCTCCGATTAAAGACATCTTTTTTTATAGCGAAACAAATCTCTTTGATAATTACGATCACTATGCACTGATGTTTGGTCGAGCAAGTTTAGAACAATTTGGTATCGCGGCCTGGGCGTGGTCCATCTACGCAGTATGTGCTGCGATCGCTTTCTTGAGTGAAACGAAGTCAAACTGGAAAAAATCTCGCCTAACATGGGTCGTGACCTTTTTGATGGGGGTGATTCTTACCACTCTATCGATCAACCGCATGCGAGCGATTCCTTATCATGTCCTGTTCTTTTTGCCTTACATGGGTCGTGCGTTAGACCGACCTTTTTCTTTGACACTGAGCCCTGTGATACGGCGATTGATGTTGGCGGTCTTCGCTGTGCTTTTGATTTATGGGTTTTCCGTTCAAGAAAAAAACTATCCACTCCAGCGCGGGCTTTCGTTGTCGCCAGTTGTTTGGCCGATGGGCAGTGCTCGCTTTATTGCATCCACAAAGCCTCAGGGCCAGATTCTTCACACCTGGGGCTACGGCGGTTATTTTGTCTGGCATTTACGTGATTATAAGACATTTGGTGATCCGCGTGAGGCGATGTTCTGGGATCTGCAATCAAAGATGTTAGCGGCTCAAGGTGATCCTGCGGTCATGAGGCGTTTGTGTCAGGAATACGGTATCAATATCGCAGTTATCCCGACGCCTGCGCCTCAGTTCAATCAAGAGGCCAGAACTTTTATAGATGGACTTAGTGTGATTTTTCCTGCACAGGAATGGGCCTTGGTTTATTTTGATGATATCTCGACTGTTCTCATAAAACGAATTCCTGCGCATCAAGCTATTATTCAAAAGAATGAATTTTTATATTTGAAACCCCAGCTTCCCGGAACATTCTCTTTGCGCTCTTCTCGGCAAGACGCTGTATCTGATGTGGTTTTTAAAAATGAATTGACGCGCTGTCGCACGAACGAACCGCTTAATGTCATTTGCCGCATTGCCCAATCTAATCTCTGGCGAAAAACAGAGGATGCGACCCACCTTGCCGAAGCTCGTTCATTACTCGAAGAGGTTGACGAGAGGCCGACGACCCAGAAGTTCGAATTTTTAAATGAATTAAAAACTGTCTATCAAAAACTTGGTATGAGCCATAAAACCACTGAAATAGATCAACGTATCAATGAGTTGCTTCGCGCAAGCCCATAAAGCCGATTGCGAGCGACGAAATCTTGGGTGCAACTAACTAAGATTATTAGATTATCAGCCGATAAAACCTATAGAAAAACTATATGGAGTTTTGTCGTCTGCTGAGATCTTTATTTAATGCACTCATATTTTTATGGGCGTGTTCTGCTTTGGCGGAACCGCAACAAGTCACTGCGCCCGAACATCTTAATATCGAATTTTCGCAATCAAAAAAATTACAGACTGTGGATACCGATGTAGAGACTGAAGACGATTCTGACGAGAATAAAGAGAAGGAAAAAGAAAAAGATAGAGATGCTCCCAACACAGCTAAACCTTGGCTCAATATTTGTAAGAAGCTGGGTCACGCGATGACTAAGAATCAAGGAATCTGGTCGACAGGGCCATTTAAAGGCTTTAGTTGCATAGAAAACAAGAAATTAATCTTTGGCGACGATGTAAAATCGACGTGGCGATTGAAAGTAAGAGAGCAGTCTAAAAAAATCGATTTGAGTATAACGATGCAGTCGCCTGGAAAAAAATCTCAAGTTATGGGCAAATTTACTTTGCCGCGAGATGAGTTTAGCCTTGCGATTTTATCGGTAGATCAGTTTGCCGATTTGATTGGCTTGGCCCTGACTCAAGATCTACCGTTCTCGGGTTATATACCTATAAAAACCTATAAAGAAAAAAAACTATTGATCAAAGGTCGAGTCATAACGATCGCGCAGGAGATTGTCGAAACGCTTCCCTCGCCACCGGAAGAATTGATTGTCTACGATCTGTTCTATGATGCTAAAACTAAAATTTGGCGCAATGAATCTTTTGCCGAGGCAATTTTACGACCATCAAAGAAAACCAAACGAGAGACGTTAAGTTGGATCGGAAAAAAAGATAAATCGAAACTAAAAGAGAAAGAAATAGACCCACCTCGTGAATATCTTTGGATCGGCGATGCTAAGGGGCGGTCTGTTAGGCATGATGAATTTCAGAAAGCCTTAACGGAGGCCTATCCCAAATATCATAAACTTGCTCAGAGCGGTGAACTTGAAAAACTTCAAAATAAAGGTTTTGATATTGGTGAAGCCCTGAGCAGCACGGCTGCCTCTGGTTACATTGGCATGCGGTATGGCAAACAAATTATCGCAAATGATGCCCTGTTAAAACAAACCTCGTTCATTGGTCTTTTGTTAGAACTGCGTGGCGGCCCTTTATCAGGGCTTAGGATTTATTACGATAAAGTTCCCAAAACTGAAGCTGAAATCGATGGCCAACAGACTAGTATCGAATGGAGCCGTTTGATTGTTGGTAAATCTTGGAGCTTCAATCTTGGACTCGTATTTGATGCATTGACTGTTACACCTAAAATTGGTCAGTGGTCTCTTCAAGGAATTTTGCCTGCTGATTATGATGAAGGTGGAACAGTGCTCGAGACCAAGGATTTTACAGTGAGTCGAGCTTTGAGTTTGGCAATGGAAATTGGCTTAGAAAAAAAATCTTCCTGGTATCTTTTACGGGGCTGGTATTCCTTTGATGCCGCCATGAGTCTCGGTAGCTCCGACAGCAGTGTCACATCAAATCGTTTTGGTGTTGATATGTTCTGGACACCTGGAATGTCTTTCCATGCTTTTTCTGCACCAATTAAAGTTTCGCTTCTTGGATTTTATTTCTTTGAATCCGTTCAGCTTAAAGATTCTAGTAAAAAATCAGAATCAACGACTGAAAACGAGGCGGAAGGCAGTTTAGTAATTAACGGGGTGACGTATCAAAACGGCTACGCAGGCTTTGGGCTCGCTCTATCGTGGTAAGGTTGAGGTATCCTAAATCTTGGTAATTCTAAACCTGGTCGGCAGCCTGTTTTAAAAGGAGGACTCTTGGGTTCTCCTTTTCTATTTGCAGCCTATTTTTTAGATGGATGCTTAATTGATAAGCTGCGAACCATTGCCGATCTGGCATAGAGGGTGTACCTTAAAGGCCGTAGAAGATGCCCAATTGGGCAATGTGAACCCCATCCTCGGAGGAACTCAGCATGTTTAAGCTGCCAACGCTTTCTTACCAACCAGATCAACTAGCCCCTAATCTATCTAAAGAAACTTTTGATTTTCACTTCGGTAAACACACCAAGACTTATATTGATAACCTCAATAAATTGCTTGATGGTGACGCGGCTCAATTTAAAGGAACGAGCCTTGAGAACATCGTTCGCGAAAGCTCTGGTCCTGTTTACAATAACGCGGCTCAATCCTGGAATCACGCGTTCTACTGGCTCGGCCTTACACCACAAGCAAAACGCACCAAAAAAGAACCAACCGGCGCTCTTGCTGACGCGATCAAACGCGATTATGGCGATTTTGAAAAATTCAAAAGCGAATTCAAAGCAAGCGCTACCAAAGTTTTCGGTTCAGGATGGACTTGGCTTGTTAAAGACAAGGCAGGTAAACTCTCACTTGTGAATACAAGTAATGCCGATGGTCCTCTTAAGACCGACAATGTCCCAGTTGTAGTTTGCGACGTTTGGGAACATGCCTACTACATCGACTACCGCAATGATCGCGGTACTTATTTCGAAAAATTCTTTGAAGCCATTGACTGGAATTTTGGCGAGAAGAATTATCAAGCTTCAACTCCAATGGATTTGACAGCATTGATGAAATAAAGGGCTCTACTACCGACGTCGGAGCTATTTGTCATCCTAAGCGGAGCGAAGGATCTGCATTAAGGTTAACTTAAGGGTTTTTAAAAATGAACATCCCAGCACCGTTGACATTAGAACTAGTGGCGACGGTGTGTTTTGGAATTGCCGTGCTTCACACATTTGCGACGAAGTTTTTCGCAAGCCTCGCCCATAGATTCCCAAGTGGATCGGTGGGCGAGAATTTTTTTCACTTCTTATCTGAAGTCGAAGTGGTCTTTGGTTTCTGGGCTTTTGTTTTTATTCTGATGATTGCAGGAATGGAATCGACAGACGCGGCTGTTCATTATTTGGAAGGCGTACATTTTACGGAAGCCGCCTTTGTTTTTGTAATTATGGCAATGGCTTCGACAAAACCTGTTATGGAAACGGCAAGTATCGGTATGGCTTTTTTAGCCAAGCTTGCACCGACACAATTTCGTACGGTTGCTTGGTATGCTATCTGTTTAACCTTAGGCCCTATTTTAGGCTCTTTTATCACTGAGCCTGCGGCCATGACAGTGACAGCCCTGCTCTTGTCGCAATTGGTATTTCGGTCGACAGCGTCCTCAAAACTCCGCTATTCGACCTTAGCTGTCCTACTTGTGAACATTTCCATCGGTGGCACGCTTACTCACTTTGCGGCACCACCGGTCGTGATGGTCGCAAAACCCTGGGGTTGGGATCTGTCCTATATGTTCATGCACTTTGGCTGGAAATCGACCGTTGCAGTGATCGTTAATACTGCGATTGTTTCAGTTTTGAATTACCGTGAACTGCTTGCGGAAACATTCTCGCAAAAAATCCAACGTGCGACTCCTATTTGGGTCTCTGTTGTTCAATTTTTATTTTTAGCAATGGTTGTTCGTTATCATGAAAGTATGGCCTTCTTTGCGCCATTATTCTTGCTGTTTCTGGGTTGGCATGAAGTGACAAACGAATATCAAGAACCACTCAAACTGCGCGAGGCGCTGTTAGTTGGCTTTTTCCTCGGGGGCATTGTCACACTTGGACAAATGCAGAGCTGGTGGATCTCACCAGTTATCTCATCACTTGCTCCAGGGGAGTTATTTTTGGGTGCCGCTGGCCTTACAGCATTTACAGATAATGCCGCTCTGACCTATCTCGGGACTTTGGTCTCGGATTTAAGTGAGTTATCAAAATATGCGTTAGTGGCTGGTGCGGTCGCCGGTGGCGGTCTTACGGTTATAGCTAACGCTCCAAATCCCATCGGTGTTGGCTTGGTAAAACATGCGTTCGGAGAAGGTTCAGTAAGCCCTATAAAGCTTCTTAAATTTGCGTTGATTCCTACAGTAGTGGCCTGCCTTGCTCTTTGGATGCTGTAATGAGTTCACAACATAAAAGCTCTTTCAAAAAATATATTGGCCGTGCCATTGTACAAACGGCTGCGTTGATTTTTATCTTAGTGATCTTCGCCCCAACTGTGATTCTCCCGTTGTTTGTTAGACCCTTGATGCGTTCAGATCATCCGAATCGCAATGCAGCAGCAGTGATCGTTCTAGGGGGTGACGCGGTTTTTCGTGTAAAAGCCGCAACCCGTGCGGTGCTTGATGGCTATGCACCAAAACTGATGATGGTAGAGAGCCAAACCAACGATCTCGAAGAAGAGGGTCTTCTTCCCAAGGAATCGGAAATCGCAATTAAGATTGCAACACATACTGGCTTAGGCAGAGATAACATTCAAATTCTCACCATGAATGGTAGGGCCACATCAACGGCGGATGAAGCTCGCACCTACCGCGATTATTTTGCGGTCCATCCGATCGAACCAAAACGGGTGATCGTGGTTACAAGTTGGCCGCATTCTAGCCGCGGTGGTTGGATTCTTGATAAGGCTTTAGATCCGTTAGGTATCAAAGTTGAGATGATGCCAGTCGATAAAATACCGTATTCATTCGATGAGTGGTGGCAATCAGAGCCAGGTATGATTTTCGTTTTCGAAGAGTACGTAAAATGGGCCCGTTATTTAGCAAAATACGCAGCAAGAAATTTACCGGAGTAAGGACTATGGACTTAGGATTGAATGCAAAAAAAGCATTAGTTTGCGCCTCGTCTAAAGGTTTGGGATTGGCGATTGCCAAGAGACTCTACGCTGAGGGGTGTGAAATTGTTCTCTGTGCTCGCGATATCTCGGAGCTGACGGCAGCTGCGTCCGAAGTTGCAAAATTTGCTAATAGACCCAAGGCACCATCGATCATTGCAATAGATTTATCTAAGCCAGAAGAAATTTCGGGGTTTGCCAAAAAAGTCATTCAAGAGTTAGGCGGTATTGATATTTTGATTAATAACGTCGGTGGCCCCCCACCCTCTTCAGCCCAGGAGACTTCGTATGAGGCTTGGAAAAAAGGTTTTGATCAAATATTTCTAAGTGCAGCCCTTTTAACACAAGCTTTGACGCCAAAGATGAAAGAACAAAAATGGGGACGTGTTGTGACCATCACATCGCTATCTGTCGTCGAGCCGATTGATCATTTAGTTGTTTCTACAGCCATGCGTACAGCCGTCACAACATTTATGAAGACTCTTGCAAAAGAATTAGCATCCGCAAATGTAACCGTAAATACGGTGTTGCCTGGTGTGATTCATACCGACCGCATTGTAAACCTTAGGAAATCAAAAGCTGAGCGTGAAGGCACAAGCCTTGACTTGGAAATGACAAAGACCGCAAAGACAATCCCCATGGGCCGTTTAGGTCGTCCAGAAGAACTTGCAGATCTGGTAGCGTTCTTAGCTTCCGAGCGTGCAAGTTATATGACCGGAACAAATATCCCGGTCGATGGTGGTCTAAGGCATTCGTGGTGACCTAAGATTTATTTTTCTTTGCACGTCCAACCAAATCCAGTGAGCTTATCTGCTAGAGATTTCGCCCTTTGTTCACATACAGCGCCGTCCGCTTTAGCGGCGGCAATTTCTTTTTTGCTATTGTCTTCCTTTGTGTACTGGACGACACAAGGTGCTTTGCCTTCAGCACCCGAGTAGACGACTTCAATTTTTCGCACAGATTTATTCTGAATGCATTCGACCGCTGCAAATGACGATGACGATATGCATAGGACAGCAATACTTGAAAATAGTGACTTAAAGTGAGACATGGTTGAGGCTCCTTAGGTTTTGCATGATAAAGCGAAATTGGAACGCGAGTATGGCGTCACCGCTTTACATGCTCTGAATTTTCGGAAGGCCTTAAATAGACTTTAGACTTTTTTGTATTTTCGAAGTCTTACCAAATCATGATAGATCGGTAATATGAACAATCTTAAGGAGTTCTGCCGACCTATTTTCGAATCAAATGAATGCTAGCCAATTTTCATAGGTCAAACATGGTCGGATAATGAGCGAAATGTTATATTCAGTAATAAAGAAGCATTTTTAGTGAGTAGAGGCTTGGTCCATGGCAAGTATTGTAAATAAAATGGGCGGTCTCATCCCCTTGCCACTAAGGCTTATGATTCATTGTATTGCCATGCATTTACGTTTTCGCTTCTGGAAGCGACCAAAGGGATTCTATGAACGAGAAATTGAACTTCTCGGAAATTACATCAAACCGGGCGACACGGTCTTAGATATTGGCGCAAACTTTGGATACTTTACGAAACTCTTTTCGAAGATGGTTACTAAATCAGGGCGAGTGCTGGCTTTCGAACCCAATCCTATGACCTTTGGCCATCTTCGATTCAATATTTTTACCTTTGGCTTAAGCAACGTTGAAGCATTTAACTTTGGTTTAGGATCAAGCGATACGAAGACTGATATTTTAATTCCACAACGAGAAAATTCATTTTTAGGTTTGGATCTTGGCCAGTCTTTTATCAAGCCAAATGAGACTCCGTCGCGAAAAATTATTATGAGTCAATCGGTTGAGATACGATCGCTCAAGAATGCTAATTTGAAAATAGATAGAATTGATTTTGTTAAATGTGATGTTGAGGGCGCCGAATTTGAAGTGATCGTTGGAATGTTGGATTTAATTAAAAAAAATCTCCCAATATTGATGGTAGAAATAACAGAATGTTCACTTCAATTTGGTCACCATCCTAATGAAACGATTGCAATGCTGAAGTCCATTGGCTACCAGGCCTATATATTCAAAAATAAACTTATTGCTGTTGATGAATATCAATCCGAGTTTATTAATTACCTATTTATAATCCCCTGACATGCGAGCGCTTTACATCTTCTTTGTCTCGAGATGGAAACAGATTTCTTAAAAACCTTTAAATTACAGCATGTTGCGATTCACAGAGTTGAGTTATTCAAGTTAATTGATTTTCCTCCGAAAAACTACTCATGGAGGAATCGACTTGTCAGACGCGCAAATAAAAATTCGCGATGCACGAAACTATGAAAATATCCTTTTGGATTCATTGGGTTCTATTCCTATTCCATCCGCTGAATGGAAAACTCAGGTAGAGAAATATTCAGCTCAGGGTTTAGTAGAGACAGAATTTTTTGTGCATCTATTCACGTCGGTTCATCTTTGGAATGAAATGAATCGTACTCCTATTTATAATATCACAAAGCGTATCTTTGATTTATGTGCTGCTCTTGTCTTGCTGGTGATGTCTGCTCCTATATTATTATTGTGTGCAGTCGCGATTAAATTAGATAGCCCCGGTCCTGTGGTGTTTCGGCAGGTGCGTATTGGTCATCTTGGCCGAGCCTTTAGTATTTGGAAATTTCGCTCTATGTACCTCGGCAGTTCTAATATGCTTGGGCAACTTTCAAGTGATTCCCGAGGTGGATATTTCAAATCAAAAAAAGATTTTCGTGTTACTCGAGTCGGAACGATTCTTAGGAGATGGAGCCTTGATGAGCTTCCGCAGCTTCTGAATGTTATTACCGGTGATATGTCATTAATCGGGCCACGGCCACTTCCAATCTACGACGCATTGGCAACTCCCTATGCTCGAATTGATAGATTTGCTGCCGTTCCTGGCCTCACGGGATTGTGGCAGGTAACGGCACGAGGCTCGGAAGATGGATTAAAGAATTTTGCGATCGACGTTTTATATGTGCATACACGGAGTTGGAAACTTGATCTTTGGATCCTACTTAAAACGCCCCTTGTTGTCATAACTGGAGTGGGTGCAAAGTAAGGAGCGGCATTGTTAGAGAAGAAGCCATATCGAAATCTACGTTATCCTGTTAAAAGCAGGCCAACCTTTCTGCATTTATTCACCTTAATTTGGCTATTGGGTGTCATCTTTCTTGATAAAACATTTGCATACATAAGTTTTGGCCCAATTTACATCACAGAATTTCTACTTGTCCTTTTAATTATCAGCGAATGGAAGAACTTAAGAACCTCTGATGTTTTTTTTATTGGCGTTGTCTTTACCTATGTTGCGATCGGGGCATTACTTGGTCGAGATATTTTCTTTGTGATCAAAGATGTGTCGTGGCTGTATTACTTATTATTTCTACGTTTCTTTCCGAAAAACTTTCCTAGTAAGTATATTGATATTGTTGTTTGGGCTTGTGTCGTCCGCCTTGGGATTATCTTTATGTATCCTGTTCTTCTTAATCCAGGCTCTAGCGAGGGTTCAGTCTTTGGCGTCCTTACTAGTAAGTATCGCGACGGAGTGGTCATCATGTTCCTTCTCTGCTATGCGACGTTAAAAAGTGAAAGGAAAGTTCCTAGTATCCAAACACTCATATTCTTATCAATAGCATCGTTCATTACTATGTATAAAACACTCATACTTGCCGTCCTCGCATATCGATTCTTCCTAACGTTTGGGGAAACTGTTAGTCGGTTCTATTCGATGCGGCGAATGCTGATAATTGGTGCTGTATTGACTCTAATAATTTACACCAAGCAGGCGGAAACTTTACTATTTGCAGGAGTGGATGCACTAAATGTGATTTCTTACTTGACTGGGATGGGGGAGCACTTCTCGACGGGAACGGCAACCTGGCGTGCTGAAATATGGACCCGTGCGCTCTTGAAATTGGTGACTCCTGTAGACATGTTATTTGGGGAATTCCCAGGTCATAATTTTATAGATTCTAAATTTTTGGGAATTAAGTCGTTCGCTCTTGCGGGCGGTGATCACCTTGGAAATTTGCGATCGGCACATAATATCTTGGTGCAGATGTTGATGAAAACAGGGGTTGTTGGCGTGATATTATTCTGTTGGTATTATTTTAAACAAGCAAAAACGACTCTAACACCACTTAGAATCTCGCAGCTAATGATTTTAGTTTTAGGCTTAACAGCAGATATTCTGGAGGTCCCAAGCCGAGGGCCACTGGCATTCTGTCTTTTCATAATATTGAAGATGCGCTTTGAAACAAACTCTAAAGCAGAGGTCGTGGCTCAATCAAAATTACATGATCACGCCGATGCAGACGGGCGAAGGAATATCGACTGGACCGAAGTTCCGGCCCGCGCAACATCGAGAGGTGTGGTCAAATATTAGTATTTTTAGAGACCATCACAGCAGCCCCGGTGCCATAGATCGCCTCATAAGCTTTGCTTTCTAATATTTGATTAGCTGTGGTAAGGCCCATTCCTTCTAAAAAGGCGAGAGCCTTGAGACCCATGTCTGCTTTTGTAGTCTTGCAGTAGGAGTCGCGCATGGCGGCGACCTCTTTCCAGTTACCAGAATTCATCAATTCTAAGAGTCTTCTATTCGCAGCGTCGTCTTCAGGTGTGCGGATATGATCTTCACGGTAATCTATTTCTGTTGTGAAGTAGCGTGTCGATAAACTAGAGACCACAACTACAGCACTTGGGCCATCCATTTTCGTCAAGGTAGTCTTTAGAACTTCACCTAGTTTCACGGTCTCAGCATAGTTCGAATAAACGCAGCAAGAAAACATACTCGTAGGGATTTTACCGGGATTTATCAGTGACTCAGCGACGATAGTCCCGGTGTCGATTGGGAATCCTTGGTAATCCACTGCTCTCGTTTGATAGCCAGCTTGGGAAAGATCTTTTACCATCTCGCTCGCAAGACCTGTATCAACTTTGAAATCAAACGGTAGATTTGCGATGTCGTACCAGTTTTCGTCGACGTGAATTCCCTTAGGATTTGCCCTTGCTTGAACTGATTGGCCAAGTACCGATATCCACTGTGTGGAATAGTACAAAATCCTTTTGACGCCCTGACGTTGAAATTCTTCGCCAAGATTTTTCATGGCAGTATTGAGCGTTTTATATCCAGTATTTAATTCCGGCTTTAGCAGATGCGGAAGACCTGGTACCCATGCACCGATAAGTTTGTTTTTCTCAACGCTCATGATGCACCCCCTTGTGCTGCAAGATCCCATTCCATAACGGCGTTCCCGGTGCCGATGACGGTTCCGTAGCCATGAAATTTCGCTGGAATCTTAGGGTTTCCTAGGGCAGATAACATCCAAGTAAGGCTTCCAGCTTTGACCTCGGCAAAGGTCTCACTCATAAACTGTGGCAGGACTTTTTGATAACCTTCGAGATCACCTTTACGAAGTAAATCAATAACCCTCATATCCCATTCGTATTGAGCTTGTGAAAAAATATGTTCGCGGCTCATATCTTCTGGAAGATCCGGATTTGGTTCTTTAGGGAAATGCAAATGAGAAAGAGTGACGCTTGCAGCAAGGATCGCTTTGCGCCCCGTTTTTTCGATCGCTCGTTTCGTGGCTTCGCCGAGCCTCTCCATTTCACCTTGAGCGGTATCATCATCGTAAAAATAAGGGCTGTTGTTGGCTGAGATTCCGACAACTGGAATATCCCAGTTCGGATTCATCATATGCAGAGTCACGATAGTGCCGTAGTCCACACGAAATTCTGGATTCTCCATCTTCTTCATGGTCAGACCAGACGACTTACCTTCGTCGTGAATCGCTCTTGCCAGTTCGCAGTCAACGTCCATAGAGAAATTATAACGGAAGAGATGAGGGAAAATCGGGTCGACCGAAAGCCCCGTGAGTTTTGGTACGCACAACACATGATGACCAACCACGGTCTGCCAGTGTGGCGAATGCACAAGGATGACATCTGGTTTTTGATCTTTGATTTTAGCGCGGCAGGCCTCGTAAGCCCAACGCAGCTGCTCCCAGCCACCGCGGGATTTTGGTTCGTTCTGGGGCGGGTTTTCGCCGTAAACAAGGTGTGGCGGATGCGGTGCAAGCCAGCCACCAATAATACGACCTTTAGTCTTTGTCATAGAACCTCCTATAAGTGTGTTTAGAGGATTCTATGTTCGAAAAGATCGCATGGCTAGCGCAAGTATCTATTTTACGTGGTAAAAAATGCTAATCCTCAATTCTATATTTGTAATATAGAATTGTTTGATAAATCTATACTAGTAGTGTAAAATTGAGAGAATCCGACATAACTCTATGTAATAAAAGAGAATAATATGTTTACGAGAGTTTTGAAACGGCCAAGCAAAAGTTTTTTGTTATTAGGCCCCCGGGGGACCGGAAAATCTACCTGGCTCAGTCACCTACCATTTCAGTTAAGAATTGATTTGCTTAAAACCCGTGAACGGGTGGCTTATCTTCAAGATCCCGGTCTATTGGAAAAGAGGACTGCCTTTCTTAAACCTGGTGACTGGGTCTTGATCGATGAAGTGCAGAAAGTTCCCGATCTATTAGACGAAGTTCATTCTATCTATGAATCCAAAAAAATTCATTTTGCGTTAAGTGGCTCAAGCGCTCGGAAGCTGAAGCGTTCAGGTGCAAATCTCCTTGCAGGCAGAGCCATTAACTGTCGGATGTTTCCTCTTACCTATTCGGAATATGGGAGTGCCAATTTTCTGCTCAATGATCTTATTGATTGGGGAACTCTGCCTCTTGTTCTAGACAATCTTGACTATAAGCAAGATACGCTCACTACTTATGTCGATAACTATCTACGACAAGAGCTTCTCGAAGAAGGGGTTGTTCGAAGTATTGAACCTTTCGCGCGATTTTTAATCGTAGCAGGTCAGCTTAATGGTCAGATTCTGAATGTCGAAAACATTGCACGCGAATGCAAAGTAAAGCGACCGACCGTGGATAAGTATTTTGAAGTACTTTATGACACATTGATCGGCTATAAGCTGCCGGCGTATCAGCCAAACATTCGTATCAATGAGTCAGCTCATTCTAAATTTTATTTTTTTGATAGTGGAGTTGCACGCGCATGTGCTGGCTATACTTATGAAACTCTTGATAACTTCTACCGAGGATATCTTTTTGAGACCTATTTACTCAACGAAGTACGAGCCTATAACGAATATGCCGCAAAAAAAAGAGATCTTTTTTATTACGGCGTTCGAGGTTCTGGTGAAGTAGATCTTATTATTCAACTCAAGAAAAAAACAAAAAACTCTCCAGACCATATTATTTCGATAGAATTTAAATTAGGAACTTCTTGGCGATCAGAGTGGGCTAGGAGTCTGAACATTCTCAACGAGAATTCGAATGCGACGAAAGTAGAACGCTTAATAGTCGTCTATACCGGCGAACATCGCGAACAGCATGAACAAGTCGAACTAATGCCGGTTAAGGATTTTTTGGAAATCTTGCATACCGGACAATTATTTTGAACCTATTTTTCCTCACTTACACCAGCTTGGCTTAGACAATTTAGTTGGATCTACGCCTTCTGAGATGGACGTGTAGCTTGTGCAAAGTTGAGTTTGTTGGGTAGTGTCACATTTTGCGCCGTCGGTGCCGCAAACAGTATTCATCTTTGTTTCGATCGTTGCGGCATATTTCTGGTTAATTTGACCTTTTAATGCCTGGGCTTGATACGTCGAAGAGGAGGAGGCATTGCCCGCCGTCGTCGCGAGTTTGCTCGCGGTTTCTTTGATCTTAGCCAAGCTTCCAGTAATTGTAGAAATAATCTTTGCCGGGACGCCCGCCTCGCCAAACGAAGTCGCAACAACTAAGAGGCCGTCCAGGGCAAGGCTAATCTGTGAATTTGGATTACTGGTATTGGCGATATTGTCGACAGCCGTTTTAAAATCATTAACCGCTGTTAAAAAACCGCTGATATCGGTACCGAAGTTTGCCGCATTGATTTTGGTAGATAGTGTTGCAATGCCTGTATTGCCAGACGAAGAAGAGGCGCCATCGACAAGAATACCGCGCTGATACACCAAGGTTTCAATCAGATGTAAAAGACCAAATGCGATATGGGCTTTTGCGTAATTATAGGTGGTACCAGATTTATCACCGCAGTTTTCTAGGGTGTGCCGACTATCTGTGGATTCTCCAGTGACTTTGCTGCGACTTATAAATGGACATAAATAACGAATTCCACGGTCCGTATATTTTAAGACATTGACGGCTTGCCTTACCGCGTCGGTAATATCATTTGGTTTATAGTAGCTTGTCACCGGCGCAAAATAGGTACTACTGAGGGCAACTGTTGTTCCGAGAGCGCTAACCTCGTCGGTGGATAGCGAAAGTAGTTTACAGCTGAGAGTAGATAAGGTGCCTGCGGCATCGGTTGAGGTGGTCGACGAAGTGCAGCCATCGGTACTAGTCGTTGCAGTCGCTGTTTTACTGGGGCTTGATAGCTCTGAAAGCTTTGCCACGACTTGGAAAACATCGACTCCTGCTTTGCTGAGCATGATATTGCCGAGTAAGACCGCCGCCTCGCCGTTATTGACAGTGCCGTTCATAGCCTGGGTGGCGAGCTCTTCTGCGCGGTCGTAGTCACCAGTGTCGTAGGCCATCTGGGCTCTTTCAAGAAGCGCCGAGGTCGAGTTATCGGTGGAACCAAAAATACGGTTAAAGTTGGCAGCTCCGCACGAGGTTAGGGCCGCGGCAAAAAAAGTGGTGACGATCATCTTTTTCATAACTGAGATTCTCCTGGCAGGGCCGATTAGTCGGCAAAGTAAATAATTTTTTCGTCACCTTCTGTGACGTGATATTTGTCTCTTAAAACTTTACGAGCATAAGACTTGCTTTTTTTGAGTTTGAAAATTTCATCCTCGAGTTTGTTATTTTCAATCTCAAGGTTAGAAACCGCCTTGGTTAAAATGACTTCACTGTCTTTTAAAGCCAAATAACGGGCTATCGATGTTTCGCCGCGAAAGATACCAATAGCAAATACCGCAGTTGCCCAAACATATAGAATGATCGGACCACGGGTGACGATGAGCATGCCCACGTCTCGGCGTTGGTGCTTTTTCATAGCAGACCACCTTCGAGGAAGTTCAACCTATAGCTTTCTTGATTAACTTAAGTATATCGCGAATTTTCAGAAGTCGGCAGAGCCAGCCGCATCTAAATGATGTGCATCGACCCGACGTAGACCGAAGTCCTTAAAGCGGACAACTATTTTGGGTTTACCCCAATTCATTTGAATTTCTTCAACAGTCCCATGCCCATAGGTCGGATGAGAGACCGGAGATCCGGGTTCAAGTAAGGCCGAAGAATCATCACTATCGTCATGGTAATCATAGTATTCGCCTTCCGGCTCACTTTTCTTGGATTTGTCATGTCCCTTATCAATAAAAGATTCTTGATGAGCATTCGGTAATGCCCCCTGAGGTGTCAATATTTTGACAAAACGCGGTGGAATTTCAGTCAAAAACCGTGAGACGTCATTGCTAACAGTATTACCCCAGGTTCGGCGCATATAGGCAGCGGTTAGAGAAAGCTTCTTCTTAGCTCTCGTCATACCGACATAAAAAAGTCGGCGTTCTTCTTCGATCATTTTTTTGTCGTCGAGACTATTAAAATGAGGAAGGAGTCCGTCCTCAACGCCGGTCAAATAAACACGCTCGAACTCAAGACCCTTTGCCATATGTAGGGTCATCATCGTGACGCCTTTTTCGTCGCCGTCGACATCACTTGCAAGAGTGACGGCTTGTAGCCAATCGCCAATGGTCGAGCCTGGATTTGCAAGTGAAAACTCAGCGGCGGCAGAAGCGAGTTCCATCACGTTGTCTTCTTTTTCAGAAGCTAACTCCGGAAATTTTTTATGAAGATAGGCGAAGTAACCAGTTGCTTCGGCGACTTCTTCGACTACGCGTTCTAACGGAACACCTGCTGCTCGCAATTTAATGGATTCCATGATGTCGACAAAGACGGAGAGCTTACCCGAAAGCCTTGGAACACCCTCGCAAGCCAGTTGTCTCGTGGCTTCGAGAAGACTGATATCACGCTCACGGGCAGCCTTCATGATCGCCTCTTCCGCAGAATCTCCGAGACCCCTCGATGGCGTATTTAAAACCCTGAGAAGACTTACGTCATCTCTTGGATTGATCAGAAGTCGCAGGTAAGCCATCACATCTTTAATTTCGGCGCGGTCGTAGAAGCGAACCGTACCGTAAATCTGATAAGGAATCTGCTCACGCCTTAGCGCGTCCTCAAGAAGGCGACTTTGACTATTGGTGCGGTAAAAGATCGCAATATCTTCATAGGCGAAGTCTTTAACCTCGTCTTTAATCTGCGTTGCAACCCACCAGCCCTCAAACTCGGCATCGGTTTCATAACGAAAATCAATCAACTCGCCCTTAGGGTTTTCCGTGCGAAGTGTCTTGTCCGCGCGACGTAGATTATTAGCCACAACAGCTGCCGCGGCATCGACAATGGTTGAAGAACAACGATAATTTTGCTCTAGTTTACAGATTTTTGCGTCCGGATAAATTTTATCGAATTCAAGGATGTTCTCTGGCACAGCACCACGCCAGGAATAGATCGATTGGTCATCGTCACCCACAACAAAAATATTACGGTGGAGGGCTGCGAGGTGTTCGATC
>CAZUYQ010000038.1:0-1658 GCA_964624705.1 uncultured Polynucleobacter sp. | reverse complement strand
ATTCGTATCTTGATACTCATCCACCAAGATGTACTTAAATCTGTTCTGCAGAGCTCTTCTAACTCGTTCGTTCGTCCGAAGAAGTAAGAGCATATTCATAATCAGATCGCTAAAATCCATGGCATTCGACATCGCCAGGGTTTCCTGGTAGGCACGGTAAACCTCAATCCCTGCGGTCGGCATGAAATCTTTAAATGCTTTAGCATCTTTGACGGCATCCGAAGGCAGTAGGCCCAATGTCTTGGCTTTATTGATGGCGGAACGGAATTCTGCGGGGGTGGTTTCTTTATCGAGTGGAAAGTTTGCGCCTTTGATGATTTTTTTGATCACCGACTGGCTATCGGTATCGTCATAGATGGTAAAGTCCGAGGTGAAACCTAGCTCTGGAGCAAATTCTCGAAGCCATCTTGCACAGGCTGCGTGGAAGGTGGTCACTAGTGCCCGCTCGGCATCAGGCGAGGTCTTTAGGAGACGCTCGCGCATTTCGCCCGCAGCTTTATTGGTAAACGTAACAGCTAAGATTTCCCAGGGCGGGGTTCCGGTTTCAACAAGCCATGCAATCCTGGTCGTGATGATGCGCGTCTTACCGCTGCCTGCCCCAGCAAATACGACAGCAGGGCCAGCCGTAATCGAGGCCGCTTCTCGCTGAGCAGGGTTGAGACTTGATAGAAGTTGTTCGGAGCGCACCGTCATTGTTATTTACTCAACTGTCACTGATTTTGCAAGATTGCGTGGTTGGTCGACATCGGTACCGCGTTTGACTGCGATATAGTACGAAAGAAATTGCAGTGGGATGACTGAAAGAATGGTTTGCAGTGAAGCATCCTTGATCTGTGGACAAGGGATATAGTCCTGGCAGAGTTCTCGGAATTTTTTGTCATTGATCTCCCCCACACCGATGATCACGCCTTCGCGAGCTTTCACTTCTTCAACATTCGAGATCATTTTTTCGTAATGGTTATCTTGTGCTGCCACGGCAACAATCGGCATATGCTTATCAACGAGTGCGATCGGGCCATGCTTAAGCTCACCACCCGCATAACCTTCTGCGTGGATGTAGGAAATTTCTTTCAACTTTAAAGCACCTTCTAGCGCAACCACGAAACTAGGCCCTCGACCCATGAAAATACAATTCTTGGATTCGTAATACCTTGTTGCGATCTCTTCCACAACCCCTGCGACATTCACTGACCTGTCTACAGCAGACGGCAAGATCTTTAAATTCTCAATGGCTGCTTCAAGCGCTTTGCCATGTATACGGCCTTTTTTTACGCCGAGTGCTAAGCCAAAAAGATAATGACACAGAACCATCGACGTGAATGCCTTAGTTGAAGCGACGCCTACTTCCGGGCCAGCTTCCATGTATAAAGTTGCAGTCGAGGCACGGGGAATACTTGAGAAGCGGACGTTGCAAACACTAAAAGTTTGGCAGCCATGCGCTGTGGCGTGTTTGATACAAGCAAGCGTATCGGCAGTTTCTCCCGACTGCGTGACGGCGATCACAAGAGTCTCGCGGTCAATCCAGGGCTCGCGGTAGCGGAATTCACTGGCGAGTTCGATCGAGACCGGAACACCCAGCATTTGCTCGACCGAATATTTTGCGATCAATGTGGAGTAATAAGCAGTTCCGCAGGCGACGTAAATAATACTTTTAATGC
>CAZUYQ010000037.1:34864-39205 GCA_964624705.1 uncultured Polynucleobacter sp. | reverse complement strand
GTGCCCGTCCGGATCTGAGGAGGGGGTGATCAGCAATGGTCATTCCTACTCCAACGTCATTATATCTGGGTATATAGCATTATGACTTGCAAAATCCATAACTTCCATGGAAAACTATCAATAATTTCGTATGGAAAGGTTACCTATGTCCTATGTGGCAATGCCCGCGTCACTGCGGGTCTGTGAGAATTTTTTTGAAAATCAATTTGTTGCTGCTAGCACTTATCAACCCGTGACGTCGGCGTGGACCGGAACAGAGATTGGTCGCGTTGCGATTTCAAATCGATCCGAAGTGAATCTTGCGGTTGAGGCGGCAGCTAAAGCCTTCCCTGGTTGGCGAGCGACTCCCTTAAAAGAACGTACCCAAAAACTATTTCGATTTCGTGAAATCGTGTTGGCACGAATTGATGAAATGGCAAATATCGCTGCGATAGAAGCCGGTAAGACGCACTCTGAAGCAAAAGCAGGCATTCTTAAAGGACTTGAAGTATCCGAGTTCGCGCTGAGCTTACAGAACATGGATGCTGGCGGCGCTATGGATGTAAGTCGCGGGGTCACCTGTGAATATCGCCGCGAACCTCTTGGCGTCGTCTGTGGGATCGTGCCTTTTAATTTTCCGGCAATGGTTCCGCTGTGGATGTACCCGATTGCCGTGACTCTCGGGAACGCATTTATTTTAAAACCTTCCGAGAAGGTGCCGCTTACAGCTCAATTGATGGCCGAATGTATGCGAGATGCAGGTTTCCCTCCGGGCGTTTTTCAACTTGTTAACGGGACCAAAGAAGCGGTCGAAGCACTTATCGATCATCCGAATGTCAAGGCCGTTGGTTTTGTTGGCTCAACACCTGTTGCAAAATCAATTTATGCGCGAGCTAGTGCACTGGGCAAGAGAGCACTCTGTCTTGGTGGTGCAAAAAATTATCTGCTTGTAGTGCCAGATGCGGATGAAAAAATTACGGTGCGTGGTGTGCTCGATAGCTTTACGGGCTGCGCCGGTCAACGCTGTATGGCCGCAAGTCTTATGGTTGCAGTTGGCGACGTTGAACATTTGATCGCGAAGATTGCCGATGCTGCTAAAGGTGTCGAACTCGGTAAGCAAATGGGTGCGATCATTGATCCTGCATCTTTAAAACGAATTCAAAACGCGATCGCGCAGGCGGAAAAAGACGGTGCAAAGATATTGGTCGATGGTCGTAAGGCCAAGGCACCTGCTGGATTTGAAGGCGGAAATTGGATTGGTGCGACGGTCATCGATCATGCCAGTCCAAGCATGGATTGTGCTAAAACAGAAATCTTCGGACCCGTTGTCACTATCATTCGCGCAAAAAATCTTACGGCTGCCATGGCTCTAGGAGCGGCGAATCCTTATGGCAATGCGACGAGCGTTTTCACGACTTCAGGTGCGGTTGCAAAATTTGTTGCCGATCATGCCACCAATGCCATGGTTGGAGTCAATATCGGTGTGCCTGTGCCTCGTGAACCATTCTCCTTTGGCGGCAGTAAAGATAGTAAATTTGGTGCCTGTGATATCACTGGAGAGAGCTCTCTTGATTTCTGGGCTCAGCGAAAAAAAATCACCATGAAGTGGGCAGAACAGGCAGATGCCACATGGATGAGTTAAAAATGAAGACAACGAAGGAGTCCGAAATGCCCGATAAAAAGCGCGTTAAACATATTAAATTGACTTCGCATCCAGGACTTGCCGGCGAAATTCTGCGTCCCATTAAGTGGGGTGCCCCCACTCCGCAGGAACGTGGCCCAGTGATCGCGACAGTAAGTCATCCGGAGCATCGCAACGCTATCGGTACGCACTCGGGTAGCTATACCGTTTATCGGGCTTTAGCGATCGCAGCTGGTGCACTGAACGCAGATCATATTCCTGATTTAACAAATACTGCTCCTGCAGAGCCACTCGGCCCGCATCCACAGTGGAGTGATCCGGACCGTATCGTCAGTATCGATCCATGGGGCGCAGGTATTGCGAGTGCATTTGCAGATGATCTTAAAGCAGGTTTTGATATTCGTCCGACGATCGCGGTAACGAAGGCGCATATCAATATGCCCGAGCTTCAAGAAGCGATTCGCGCGGGCCGCTTGGTGCCCGATGGAAAGATTCTGACTGAGAATGGCGACTGCGTAGTTACTAAAGCAGCGATTGAACCAGTGTGGTGGCTGCCTGGAATTGCAAGACGCTTTGGTGTTGAAGAATCGGAATTGCGACGTATTCTCTTTGAACATACTGGTGGGATGTATCCCGAGTTGGTCACGCGCTCTGATTTAGAAGTGTTCTTGCCGCCGATTGGTAGCACCACGGTTTACTTTATTGGCGATATGAAAGCGATCTCTGATCCCTCTAAAGAACTAGCCTGCCGCGTCCACGATGAGTGCAATGGTTCGGATGTATTCGGTTCTGATATCTGTACCTGTCGGCCGTATCTCACTCACGGTATCGAAGTTGCGATTCAAACGGCGCAGCGCGGTGGCGTTGGTGTTATTGTTTATTATCGCAAAGAAGGCAGGGCTCTTGGTGAAGTAACTAAGTTCCTTGTTTATAATGCACGCAAACGACAAGAGGGTGGGGATACCGCCGAGAAATATTTTGCACGGACCGAATGCGTCGCTGGTGTTCAAGATATGCGGTTTCAGCAGTTAATGCCTGATGTTTTGCACTGGCTTGGAGTGACCAAGATTGATCACTTCGTCTCGATGTCAAATATGAAATATGATGCGATTGTTCAATCAGGAATTAAAATTATTAATCGCGTGCAGATTCCAGATAATTTGATTCCTGAGGATGCAAAAGTAGAAATGGATGCGAAAAAGGCGGCGGGTTATTTTACGGCAACAGGTGTGCCGGATACCGAGGAGCTTAAAAAAGCAAAAGGCCGTGGCCTTAACGAATAAGGGTCATCATGCGACTCTTGAAGGAATATTACTGTGAAAGACAGTCTGCATCCGGAAATTGAATTATTACGTGATCCAAAAACGATTCGAGCTCGATGTCATGAATTGCTGCAGCTTGGGATTGCTGGGAAACTGAAGCATTTCAAAGTGCATGCGGATCGCATCCAAGCCGTAGCGGACTTTGTAATTGAAGTAACCAAAGAAAATTATCCAGACGGAAAAATCCCCTATCATAGTCGCTGGCCGCATTTTGCGGTTGGCGGTGTCGATCGTGTGGCCTGGCTAAATCAACAAGTCGTATGTGGTAAGCAAGATGCCTTAGCGCGTGCACGTGCACATTATGATTTAGTAGTGCCAAGTATCTTGCTTGACGCAGGTGCGGGAATGGCTTGGAATTATACGGATTCGATGTCTGGAAAGAAATTTTCTAAAAGTGAAGGTCTTGCGGTCGCAAGCTTTGATATGTTTGCGAGCGGAATATTTTCGAGTGATCCAAAGTGTACCTATCAAACTGATGCAACAGGCTTAGAGCGTTTGCAGCGAGATGTCTTGAGTAACGGTTTTCAAGTGACCCCAACAAATCCTTTAGTAGCGATTGATGGTAGGTTACAGCTTCTGCGAAATTTGGGCAAAGCACTGCGCAACGAAACTTATTTTGGTGGCGTCGCCGCTGGACGTGTCGGTGCTCTCGTTGATTATTTTGTTGATGAATTCGGCGCCGAGGAAATCAATGCTCTGGATATTTTTGCGACCGTTCTTGCAGCATTCGGTCCTATTTGGCCGGGTCGTTTGGAACTTCAGCAAACCAATCTTGGTGATGTCTGGAAGCATAGTCTAGTGACCGGCACCGGATCGACCGCGAAGCTGGTGCCGTTTCATAAACTTAGTCAGTGGCTTACTTATAGCTTATTTGAGCCCCTTGAATGGTGCGGTATTCGCATCGTCGGTGTCGATAAATTAACCGGTCTTGCGGAATACCGTAATGGTGGTTTGTTTATTGACATGCAAGTCATCGAGCCGACAAAAGCAGATGCATTGAAGCAAGAGTGGTCGTCTGGCGATGAGTTTATTGTCGAGTGGCGTGCCCTGACAGTGGCCTTGCTCGATGTGGTCGCAGATGCAGTGCGAGCGGCCCTTGGTAAAACTTCAGATGAACTCCCACTTGCTAAAGTCTTGCAAGGTGGAACCTGGGCAGCGGGTCGTAAGATTGCTGCTAAGCTAAGACCGGATGGTGGATCACCCGTAAAAATTAAAAGTGACGGAACAGTTTTTTAATAATAGTTACTAACTCCTGAACAAAAGGAATTTTAAACCGATGAGTGGTTCGCAATCTCCAAAGCTAAAACAAGTTCATGTGATCAATCATCCTTTGATTCAGCATAAATTAACGATTATGCGCCAAAAGGAAACGAGCACCGGAAAATTTCGCCAGCTTCT
>CAZUYQ010000037.1:30761-34847 GCA_964624705.1 uncultured Polynucleobacter sp. | reverse complement strand
CAGGAAATTCAGACCCCACTTACAAAAATGAATGCGCCGATCCTCGCGGATAAGGAGATGGTTTTTGTTTCGATTATGCGAGCGGGCCAAGGTATTTTGGACGGAATGCTGCGTCTTGTTCCATCCGCTTGTGTTGGTCACATCGGCTTGTACCGCGAACCTAAGACCCTTGTTGCGGTCGAGTATTATTTTAAGGTGCCAAAAGATATTAAAGAGCGTGATGCGATCGTTCTCGATCCTATGTTAGCGACAGGACATTCCGCGGTTGCAGCGATAGACCGTCTGAAGGAAACTCATCCCAAAAATATCAAATTTGTTGCTCTGCTATGTTCACCTGAAGGTATCGAGTATTTTCATGAATACCATCCTGATGTGCCGATCTACACTGCAGCGATCGATGAGAAGCTTAACGAAAAAGGCTATATCGTTCCGGGTCTAGGTGATGCTGGGGATCGATTGTTCGGGACGGCGTAGTGCATAATCGCGCGGTTAGCGAACTAGTCTTGGATGGGGCGGCCGCTGGGTCGCCTTTTTTCTTGGTCCTAACGTCAAGGCCCATCGCCAAGACGCACCAATGGGCCTCGACGTGAGGTGAGATCAAGAAAAAAGGAGACTCAGAGGGCGTCCATTCAAGGTTAGGTCGTTAACCGGATGCTCCTTAAACTGAACTTGCAAATATTTCACTTAGCGAATCCAAGCGTCTTGCTAAAGAACAGACTTGAATTCCCTGAGATTCATACTCGACCTCCGTGGAATTAATTTTCGCCAAATTCTGAACGAGTTGAAGTGCATGAATAGGCTTTAGCTTCTTTACGGCATATTTCATTCCCAAAGATATTTGATTGTCCGATTGTTTAACTTCAATACATGCCCAAATTTTACGCCCACGGGTGATCACGAAATCAACCTCATGATTATCACGATCTCGAAAATAATGGAGTTCTGTCTTAACTCCGGTGGTGTCCGTCTCGAGATGGCATTGTTTTAGGATACACGATGCCACTAGGTTCTCGAGCCTCGCGCCGGCAGTCTTGTCTTCATATGCTGCGGCGCAATCAAAGAAGTAGACTTTGGGCTCTTTCCTGATTGCCCGTGCCAGACTTCTATTGGAATATGGTCGGACTAAAAAAATGATGTAGAGTTTCTCAAGAATCTCAACCCAAGATTTCACCGTGGCAGGCGACACCCCGAGGTCGCCTGCAAGATTTGCATATGAAATGGCCGACCCAACTCGTTCGCGCAACAGCTCAATAAGATATTCGATTCCAGTAATTGCAGATGTTTTAGAAATATCCGCAACGTCATCGCGTGTCACTTGTGAGAATCTATCATTACGCAAACGTTCGGCGTCGTGAGGGCGAAGCAATGCTTCTGGAAAACCTCCGGAGTTTAGTAAATGCTCAAGACGTTGTTGAGCAGATGCCCTTGGTAAGAATATTTTGCTTTCCTCAAGGTCGATCGGGTGCAGGCGATAGTAAAATGTGCGGCCAGTGAGTGCGTCGCCACTTTTTCTGAAGACATCTAACTTAGCACTGCCTGTAACTAACAAGCTTTTGCCATAAGATTGACTGTCGATTATGTCTTTTAAGTAGTTTTTCCATTTCTGCATTTTATGCAATTCATCAAGGATCAGAAGTGCTGTCTTTTGGGGCCAATCTCTATTCTTAATCGTGAGTTTGTCTTTGCGTATATCCCAGTTCAGATACGTGGATTGCTCAGCAAGAGCTTTAGCGAGCGTGGTCTTACCACATTGCCGCGGGCCTGCAAGTAGAACAGGCTTGGTCAAAAGATCTTTTTGAAGATAAGGAGTTAAATAACGCATTCAACAATTATAAGGCCAATTTCATTTTGGTTGCAACTAAAATGAAATTGACTTCATAATTGTTGATAAGTGATTGATAACAGTGGCGATAAAGAGGCCTGCGGCAACACGCTTGACTTCGTGAATTTGCGAGGACGTGTCAGTATTCGATTCAACGACCTAAGACAATATTTCAATTAGAAGTCCTTATTTTTTGACACATATGGAAAAATCATGCTACTATTTTCCATTAGTAGTGAAAAAGAGGGATATTCTAAAAATATGAAAAGGTATATATATCAATTAGTTAAAGAAGACCTGGATGAGAAAATGGTCTTTATTGGCGGTCCGCGCCAAGTTGGTAAAACGCATTTTTCGAAGGCGTTTGCTCAACAAGAATATCCAAAATTTAACTATATGAATTGGGATGATGATACCGACCGGATGGCGATTCTCACTCAAAAAATTCCAAAAGCTGATCTATTAATTCTTGATGAGGTTCACAAAAATCGAAAATGGCGAGGCCTTGTTAAGGGACTTTTCGATAAGTTTCACCCGCAGCTTAAAGTTCTTGTTACCGGCAGTGCACGCCTCGATTATTACCGCTTTGGCGGTGATTCCTTGCAGGGACGTTATCACTATTTAAGGTTGCATCCACTTTCAGTCAAAGAGCTAAACATCAACAACCAAAGTGAAATGCTGAACTTATTAAAACTGGGCGGATTCCCTGAACCCTATTTTTCTCGGTCTGAAAGGGCTGCAAGAAGATGGTTGCGAACATACCGGCAAAGACTAATCCGAGAAGACCTTGCAGCTATCGAAAAAACAGAGGATCTCGCACGCCTTGAGTTAATGGCGATGCAACTTCCAGAATTAGTCGGTAGTCCACTTTCTCTAAATAGTCTTCGCGAAGATCTAGAAGTCAGTCATGGTAGCGCAACTAAATGGTTTCAAATTCTTGAGCGTCTCTATCACGTGTTCACGGTCCTACCTTTTGGATCTCCCAAGATCAAGGCCGTGAAAAAGGAATTTAAACACTATCATTATGATTGGTCCCTTATTCCTGACGAGGGAAGCAGATTCGAAAATTTTATCGCTTCTCATCTTTTGAAGTGGTGCCATTGGATGGAAGATTCAGAAGGCATTGATATGGAGTTGCGCTATTTTCGGGATAAAGAACAACGTGAAGTGGACTTTGTCGTGCTGCAAGGTAGCAAGCCCATACTCTTCTGTGAGGTAAAAGCGAGTGATAAAGCATTTTCGCCCCATCTGAATTATTTAAAGCAGAAATTTCCGAGCGTACGTTCCATTCAAGTCGTGCGAGATCAAATTGATCCCATCATCAACTTGAAAGGACTTGAGATGTTATCGGCATTAAGTTTTTTGCAAGAGTTGCCTGTATAGCTCTCATGTCAAAGGTTTCAGCTATATCTAAATAAAAATGACTGCCCCGATTGAGACCGCAGCTAGATGGGTGTACAATTTATCCGATCAGTAGGTTTTATTATCGGAGGATTTCCTATGTACGGCTTTCAATTAGATAGTGATCATCAAGCAATTATTGAAACAGCTAGAGAATTTGCTCGTAAAGAAATGTTGCCTAATGCGGCAAAATTTGATGAGAGCATGGAATATCCGTGGGAGATCGTTAAGAAGGCCCATGCCGCAGGGCTCTTAAACTTAGGTTTAAAAGAAGAACATGGCGGACTTGGTCTTGGCTCGCTTGTCCAAGCGATGATTGTTGAAGAATTGGCTTATGGTTGCAGCGCGATGACGACGGCATTTACTGCAAATGACCTGGCACTTGGCCCCGTCCTGCATATTGCGAATAAAGAGCAGATTGAAGAGTTTGTATTGCCGATGGCAAACGAAGTCTCGATGGCGGCCTACTGTGTCACGGAACCGGGCGCTGGTAGTGACGTTGCTGGCATTCGGACTACCTGTAAAAAAGACGGTGAGGGCTACTTGCTAAACGGCGAGAAAATGTGGATTACCAACGGTTCCGTCGCAAAATGGTACTTCCTGTTGGCGACGATGGACACCTCTCTTGGTCATAAGGGAATGTGTGCATTTATTTTGCCGTCGAATTTACCTGGTATCACGGTTGGCAAAAAAGAAGTCAATATGGGCCAGCGCTGTTCGGATACTCGGGGCATTGTTTTTAAAGACGTAAAAATTCCAAAAAAATACCTGCTTGGTAAGGAAGGCGAAGGCTTTAAGTATGCGATGAAAGCATTCGACCACTCACGCCCATTCGTTGCCGCAGTTGCGGTTGGGATTGCTCA
>CAZUYQ010000037.1:19198-30751 GCA_964624705.1 uncultured Polynucleobacter sp. | reverse complement strand
GCTCGACAAGGCGATCGCCTATATGGCCGAGCGTAAGGCCTTCGGCAAAGTGATCGCTGAGCATCAGGCGGTCGCATTTATGATCGCGGATATGGGTAAAGATATTGAGGCATCGAGACTCCTTTATCAAAAAGCGGGATGGATGGCGGACCAAGGCCAACGCAATACAAAATGGTGCAGTTTTGCTAAGTGCCTGGCCGGTGATACCGCTGTGCGCGTTACACAGGATGCGATTCAAGTCTTTGGTGGCTACGGCTATAGCACGGAGTATCCAGTTGAGAAACTTTACCGTGATGCAAAAATTTGTCAGATCTACGAAGGCACCCAGCAGATTCAACGCATGATTATTTCACGCGCGATGTTTGCTGAGGCTGGTAGTCAATAGATCTAGACCGTGGATGTTAGAGTGGTCTCGCAAACCATACATCGCAGCCACCATGCCCTGTTTGACCCCAGGGCTTTTTTAATGGCTCGAAGCCCTTGCGACGATACAAGTTTTGCGCCGCTGTCATCTTTGTCATGGTTTCTAAGTATGCTTTCGTAAACCCAAAAGCCTTGGCGTCAGCCAATAGTCTATCTAAAAGTTTCGAACCTGCGCCTCTGCCGCGTAGCTGATCATAGAAATACATCTTTTGAATCTCACAAATGCTGCCATCACCGCCCTTTAATGCTGCGACGCCGCCTGCGCCAAGCGCAACACCGTCAAGCTCGACGATATAGTAACGTGATCTCTCGGCTTGGTAGGTCTCGTACATCAGGTCCACTTCTGGATCGTTTATTGCAAAGCCACTTCCTACCGCGCCAAATTCTGGCATGACGTCCCGGATAAGTTTCGCCACAAAAGCGTTATCCCGCTTTTCGATTAGCCTCAGGTTTAAGTTTTCTTCCGTTGATATCATATAAAAGCACCTCAATTTATCAAAGGTACAGCGTGCTAGCTAAGAATTCGGGGTAGCCATTCGACCAAATAAATAGGGACATTGATCAATGTAAAGCTTACTTCAGTATACTTTCCATCTATTGAAACTTGATGATTTACCTGATTGGTCGAAGGCATTTGCGAGCTTAATTTTACGGCCAGTTTCACAGGATGCGCTGCCATAAATTGATTAAGCGAACGTAAAGATCCTGAAGTCCCTGCTTTAACTTCTATGGGCACAATCTTAGATTCCAACTGAACGACAAAATCGACTTCCGCGTTGCTGCCTTTTTGGTTGCGTTGCCAATAAAAAAGCTCTGGGTCTTCAGAGGGATCAAATATTGCTGCTAAATGCTGGGCGACGAATTGTTCTGCAATAGGTCCGCTATCAATTGCTGGTCCATCTTCTTCGGTGATGTGAAATGGTAATTTAAGCAGTCTATTGAGCAGACCAATATCAAGCCAATACACCTTATAAAAGTCATAGTCAGCTTGAGCGGCAATGGGAATCTTCGACGCGGACGTGCTATAGACGCAGCGAATCACGCGGGCATAACTGAGCATTTGGACGGACTGTTTGATATCTCCGGGGCGATCTTCGCGGGACAATGATGAGTAAATCAATTTATCGCCAATTTGCGCAGGAACTTTTTTATAAACTGTACGAAGAGTTTGAAGTTTAGATTTTCTCGCGTATTTCATAAAATCATCTTGGTAGGTATTGATAATTTGGTTCTGGATATTCCTAATCTTTATTTCCGCTTTCGGATTATGAATATATGCCGCGACGGCCTCAGGCATGCCACCGACGTATCTATAAGTATTGTATAGCTCTAAACACCGCTTGTGTAATTCGGGAGTAATGGTGTTTAAAAAATCCATATTTTCAAGTTTCTCGCTCAGCCATGTTTCACCGCTGGCTTTAAGGAATTGACCAAAGGTTATTGGTTGCATATGGGTGTATTCGATGCGACCAACAGGCATTGAAAAGTCATGCTCTGCCAATAGAAATTCAAGAAGCGAGCCAGCCGCGATGACAGCAATCGTCGGTAAATCTTCATAAAAATATCGCAATGCGGCGAGCGCATGAGGTGTCGCCTGAACTTCATCAAGGAAAAGAAGCGTTTGATCTGAGATGATAATCTCTTTCCCTAGGTAGCTTTCGAGGCGACGCATGATTTTTTTTACGTCCAAGGTTGCGAAAACTTCGTCTAAGAGTGGAGCTTTTTCTAGATTGATTTCATAAAAATGCAATTTATTCGCTTTGGCGAATTGTCGTACTAGGGTGGATTTTCCGACCTGCCTTGCGCCGCGCAGCACCATGGGTTTTCTTGATTTTGATGAAAACCAATCATTTAAGTATGTTATGTACTTTTTATGCAAAAAAATGCCCCCATATTTATCATAAAAGTGTACAAAATAGGGGCATAAATGTCAAGGATTGCGTCTCAGCGTCCGCGGCGGTCTCATTTAAAGTGCGCCGCAGGCGCACAGGAGGATAGAAACATGATGATCTATCCTCCTGTGTATCAGCTGTACGGAAGATGAAGGTAGGCTGGTTCTGGATTTGCAAGTATCGACTCATGAACCTCAGTGGTGAATCTGAGGCTCATGATTCTTCTTTTTACTGTTTAGGATTGAGTAGCCGGTACATCGACGCTGCAAGACGGTCTGCTTCGGCAACTGCCGGATGTGACTGAGGAAGCGCGAGTCGCAAACCGCGCTGCGACTTGCCTCGGACGTCGATGCTTCGATTGTCGAGGCCGCTGACAAGCTCGGAGCGTCGATCTTCCTTCTCATCAAGCATGCGAAGTAATATCCGCTGCACAGCCGGTCTGCATCACTGCAAATCGGCTTTTCAGCTCGTCTGGCTTACGGCCTACAGCTTTCGGCAGACGGCATTCCGATTCAACATTTTAATGAGACAACCGTGTCTCAGCGTCCGCGATGTGAGATGCGCGGAACAAATGCTGGAGTCCTAGCTATATACTCTGCATATCCAGGTTTATTGGACTTAAGAGACTTTTCAAGAAGATCAACGCCGGAAATTTTCCGAATAAAAATAGTCATCACAATCGGGCCAATAAAAGTCAAAATTCCTTGGGGTGCGAAGGCAAATGCAAAGAGCCCAAACCCCCACCACTGGCAAGCATCTCCGAAATAGTTGGGATGGCGTGTGAGTGACCAAAGTCCCGTTGTCAGAAGTTTGCCTTTATTTGCGGGGTTCTTCTTGAACTGCGACAGCTGAAAATCACCACCGGCCTCAAAGATAAATCCTAGGAGCCAGACGACAGTCCCCATGGCGGAAAAAATGCCGGTCCCAATCCCTTCTTCACCATCTTGTGCCAAAACAAAAATGATCGGCATCGCGATCAGCAACATTAAAACTCCCTGCAGCCCAAAGACACTAAACAGGCTGTACCACCAAAATTTCTTGCCGTTTTTCTGCCGCATCTCTTGGTAACGATAATCCTCCTCATGACCGCGATTGCGCAAATGAATGTAAATCGAGAGGCGAAGACCCCAAATAGTCACGATAGAGAGCAGCAACCACTGGAAGATGCCAAGACTAGAGAATTTGACGGCGGCCAGTGCCCACGCTATGAGGACGTACCCCATACCCCAGAATCGGTCGACGATGCTGACATCTCTGGCGGCTAAGCTACAGAGCCATAGTGATAACATCATTGATAAAACGACTGCGGTTGCAATTTGATAAGCAGAGAGAAGTGACATGGAATTCGCCTTAAATGGTGGAATTGTTAAATAGTAGTGGTCAAATTCATGCGTTATGAGCGATATATGGTCGCATTGTACAATCGATAGGAAAAAAAATGAAATTGTTTAAAACCGTATGGTCCTTGGCTGCTTTGACACTCGTCCTGATGGTGCTCAGTCAGTGTAGTTCTCATGAAGACGCGAGTCTAAAAGACGCAACATGTCCACAGGGTTGGACGAAGGTGAATCCTCGAGTGAGTTGGCCAAGATCAATTTTTGGTAAAACCATCCCACTAGGTCAGATGCCTGGGGTTGTTGTTACGTTCAAAACCACTGGCTTTGGCGGCTACGATAAGCATACCGTAACATTACTGAAAGATGGGTTTAAGAAAGAGTTCTTTAAACAAGCTTTACCTGATAAGCCTACTCATGACTCTTCCGCCACCGAAAAATTATTTTTCACTGCCATTGCGATTGACGCTAGTGCAGTCGTTTTCTTACGTGAAGCGACTTTAAGAAGTCAATCGGAAGTTGAAATGCAGGAAGCATATGATGAAGTGCCAGCGGACAAAAAAGACCGCTTTGTTCCAGAAGATCAAGATATCGAAAAGTACATCTTAATTGTCGACGATAGCTCCACCGCAACAAATCTACATTCCTCACTTGGACTTCCTGAATTCGGTGCTGCAATCATAGACAAAAACTTATGTCGATCGCCGAATTATAATTTACCTGCTGCAAAAGATGCGTTGATTGCGGCGGTAAAGAATTTTTCCATATAGTGCTCGTGACAACTTTCTAGATCAGTTGTAAAGTACCCCCGATCTTAACTTTAAGTCTGGGGGTGTTTTTTTATGAAATCTGCGATTGGTTACGCTGCAAAAACAGCCGGTGCGCCGTTAACGCCCTATAAATTTGAGCGTCGTGATCCTGGTCCAAAAGATATCGCCATCGATATTAAATTTTGCGGAATTTGCCATTCGGATATTCACCAAGCTCGTGACGAATGGGGTGGGGCAAGCTTTCCTATGGTTCCAGGGCATGAAGTCGCTGGCGTCGTGACTAAAGTCGGAGCTGAGGTTACTAAGTTTAAGGTTGGTGACCATGTTGGTGTTGGTTGCATGGTAGATTCCTGTCGTACTTGCTCTTCTTGTGAACGTGGCCTCGAGCAATTTTGTAAAGAAGGCGTCACTTGGACGTATAACTCTTTAGAGCGTGATAAAAAAACTCCGACTCAGGGCGGTTACTCAAACCATATCGTCGTGGATCAGAATTTTGTATTGCGTATACCTCAGAATATCCCTCTTGATCGTGCTGCACCGCTTCTGTGTGCCGGGATTACCTTGTTCTCCCCACTGGCGCATTGGAAGTGTGGACCTGGCAAAAAAGTGGCGATCATCGGCATGGGTGGTTTAGGGCATATGGGTGTGAAACTTGCTCATGCAATGGGTGCGGAAGTTACTGTTCTCAGCCAATCTCTTAAAAAAGAGGCTGATGGCAAGAAACTGGGCGCCGATCATTTTTATGCGACCTCGGATGCAACTACCTTTCAAAAGCTTGCAGGATACTTTGATCTCATCATTAACACTGTTTCTGTCGACCTCGATTGGAACGCCTATATCAATCTTTTAGCGGTGGACGGACAAATGGTGCTGGTTGGCGTCCCCGAAAAGCCAACTTCCGTTCATGCGTTTCCGTTAATTTCCGGACGTCGCAGTTTAGCGGGCTCGCTGATTGGTGGCGTTGCCGAAACACAGACCATGCTTGATTTCTGTGGCAAGCATAATATTGGCTGTGAGATTGAAGTGATTCCAATCGAAAAAGTAAATGAGGCCTACGAACGTGTTCTAAAAAGTGATGTGCGGTACCGATTTGTGATTGATATGGCGACCCTGAAGGCTTAGCCGCTTCCTGGACAGATCGCTATTCCTTATGGGGCCTTTAGTTTAGTTTGACTGTTTGAATATAGGCAGAAAACGAGCGCACCTGCGCATCTATAGTCGCCTTCTTAGGTGTATTCATCCAATACTCGGCATTTGGGCAGTTGACAGGTGAGGAATTGCCGATCGATGCTAGTGCGTTTTCCATCAAAATGGGATTAAAATTTTGATCGGAACGCACGACGCTGCTTTCTTTTTCGTCTTTTTTGACCGCTGAAATCGTTGCTTTGCCGACATCGCTATCGCTAGGAGCAAGGGTTCTTATGGGCAACCACAGTGTAATACCGGCTGCAGTCGTTATTGGATCACCGACACTCCAAAACGCGTTTGTATCTCTATCTTTATCCTGAATGGCCTCGCCTAATGCACTCAAAGTCACGGCTCTCTTATTGATATTTGGTGACTTCCGGAACAAGTTCTCTACTTTTTGCTCAACCGTTGGGAGTTTTTCTTGGCGAATGCTTGCCGTTACTTTCTCGATTTCTTTGGAATCCTTTAAACCCTTGATCGCTTTAGCGATTGCTAGCGTCTCATCGTCGGTCTGAACTGCACGAACTTCATCAGCGACGAGTTCGATTCTATACCAGCAGTGATAGTTATCGGATTTGCCTTCGACAGGAACATAGGATGCTACAGACCAGTAGCTCACTAATTCCTGGCCACTACCAGAAACGTTACTGATAGTTTTATTCTCGGCGGAACTAGATCGCGATTTACACGACATTGTAAAAATAGTAGCGGCGATGGCAACTTGAATCATGTGAGCCATAGAAAAAAATCTCCGAACAGATTTGGGGATCATTTGTTTTATTAGGAATTTTATATGTTGTGGGCGATTTATGCAAAGTTCGGCTTTGAATCATCCATAAAACCTGTATAGATAGTATTATGCGTTTGAATCCATGGTAAGTGGTCATAATTCATAGATAAAAAGATAGTTTTTTGGAATTCGTTAAAGTCCGGGCTTTATCCCACCGAAGGAGGTTTTATTCCTCGTCATTATCTGACGATGTGAACTTAGACACGTGGGGCACAAATGCGAAATTCTTTTCTGACTTCAAATCGGTATTTACATCTTGCGATCCTATTACTTACAGTTTCTTGTGCGAAGGATGATGACGACGCCTCACCATCTCCTAGTGCACCTGTCAATAATATGGTCGATGAGCACCCCTATGTTGGTGATGAAGACGTTGATTTCGAATTGACAAAGAAGTGTAATGCGGCAGTAAACGTTGCTAAAGCGGCGGACTTACTTTTGATGGCGACTTGCCCCACCAGTACTTATACATTGACCAAGAATATTGCACTCACCGGTAACTGGACACCCGTAGCCAAATTTTCTGGTGTATTAAACGGAAATGGTTTCAGTATTACCGGGCTTAATATTTCAGGTAGTTCAAACGCGGCGTTTATTTCTGCCACCACCAGTGCTGCTGTAATAAAAAATATAACCATCTCCGGTGCGAAAGTTCTCGGAACTAATTATGTTGCTGCACTTGTCGCATCAAATGCTGGCTCTATTACGAATACAACTATTCTAAATAGTACGGTGACAGGTGCTCTCTATACCGGCGGACTGGTTGGCTATAATACGGGGGTGTTGACCAGCGATATCATTTCAGGTGGTACAATTGCTGGATCTAAACGCAGTAAATATATCGGTGGTCTTGTCGGGTTTAACGATACTGCGGCAATTTCAGATTCTTCAGCAACTACAACTATCGCAGCTGACATTTCATCAGGTTACGTGGGCGGACTAATCGGTGGTAATGGTGATATCTTGATTGGATCGGAGTTTTCCGGCGGTCGGCGTGACGCACCAGGCGGAACAATAACAAATTGCTTCTTCTCAGGTTCCATCGTCCAGAAAGGGACAACGATTGATTCAGAAGTAGGTGGGACTCTAGGCGGGTTGGTCGGTATTAACAGGTCTGCAAAGATCGTTAGCTCCAATGCTAAAGGTAGCATCTCACGAGTAGGAAGTCTGCGGTATAGTATGAGTGCTATTGTTGGTGGCCTTGTCGGCGACAATACCAAAGGCACCATTCAGTCCTCTTATGCTGCGGTAAATATTTCTGTTGATTCATATACAGCATCTACAGGCGGACTAGTGGGCTGGGGCGGCACGATATTGACTTCGTATGCGTCGGGATCGGTTTCAGGATCTGGCGTACTCGGGGGGTTGGTTGGCAGTGGCGCTGAAGCCATTTACCATTCTTATGCCACGGGTAACGTTTCTGGTTCAGGATTTTTAGGTGGCTTAGTTGGTCACGGCTATGGCGGTGTGATTTATTATTCCTATGCAAGCGGAAAAGTTTCGACTAGCGGCAATAGTCTTGGTGGTGGATTAGTTGGGTTGGGGGGCATCGTATATGATTCCTATGCGACCGGCGCCGTTTCAGCAAATGACAGTAATAGTGTTATTGGTGGGCTGGGCGGTGCGAATGTGAAGTTGAGTAGAACCTACGCGAGTGGTCAAGTGACAGGACTTGGGGTCATAGGCGGCTTGCTTGGCGCAGGTCAAGCAAATCAAGTGACTGATTCTTACTGGGATACGCAGCGAAGCGGAGTCACTACGAGTGCGGGCGGCTTGGGCAAAACTACGTATGAAATTCAAGGTCGCGCACCATATGCAACTTGGAGTGCAACTGTTTGGACTACTGGCAGTGGCGATCCGTCTATTCGTTCTTTTGCCGACAATGTCGTTTTGGAATCTGCACGCTGTCCCGATGGCAGTGCTGGTGTTATTCGACCTACCCGCACTCTATCAGTATGGAACGGTAGCGATTTAGCATACATCCAAAAAAATCTGGGTGGAGCATACGCGTTGTCATGCGATATTAATTTAGCTGGGATGGAATGGGAACCAATCAAAGGCTTTGCTGGTGTCTTTGATGGGAGCTATCGCAAGATTTCAAATATGACTATTACTCAACCTGGAAATGGCAATGTCGGATTTTTTGCGGATATTAGCGGTGGAATTCTTATCACCAATATTTGGTTAAAGAATGTTTCGATTAATGTCAACGGTGCAAAAAATGTTGGCGGTCTCATTGGTCAGACTAGCAAAGGTGCCGTACTTACGGCTAACTCGGTTACGGGAACTATCAATGGTGGAAACGCAACTGCCATTGGTGGTCTGGTTGGTGCCAATACTGATAAAACCCAAATCTATTACTCTTATTCAAAAGCGGCAATCAGCGGTACCGGCGGTTCGAAATCCTGTATTGGTGGCTTAGTTGGCTCCAATGATAGCGGATCAGCGGTAATGGCCTCCTACGCATCGGGTCGCGTAACGGGGACTACTTCAGGCGGGATTGCAGGCTGTAACGCCAGTGGTTCGTTAGTTGCGCTTACAAATTTATGGGATAAACAGTCTAGCGGTCAATTGACGAGCGCGGGACTAGCAACTGGCAAGACGACCGCAGAGATGCAGTTAAAAAGTACCTACGCGGCGTTTGACTTTGTCGTAGCATTCACAATGCCTGATAGCGGCACTGGGTACCCACTTATGGCCTGTCACGTAAGTGATGCTTGGGGAAACCTAGGTCCGTCGGGTCAGGGATGTGCTAAAGATATGTAGAGCGTTTCGAAACCGTTTCTAGACCGGTTCTAGACCGGTTCAGCCAGTTTTTTTATGCGAAAGAAAATATTTTAAAGTTCCATTCCAATGCTCAAAAAATCGCTCTGTTTCGGCGAGCGCCTGAAGACTGGATTCAGCGAGTTTAGATTTTGGAATAATCCCTCTGGCGCCGACGTTCATGCAGCGATCAGCTATAGTTAAGCTGTCGGCACCGGTGATGACATAGACTTGAATTCCTAGTTTTAAGGCAATGCAACTTCTGAGCAGATCGTCTCCAAACATGCTTGGCATATTGACATCGACAAAGACGGTTCGGACCTTTTCGCGTTCGATATAGGCGAGCGCCTCAGCTCCATCGGTAAAACAAACCGCTTCAAAAGCAGGGTTCTTCTTGAGAAGTTCCACGAGAAGCTTATGCATAGCGACGCTGTCATCAACAATAGCAACTTTATAAGGTTTTTCGATAAACATAGGAACCTCCCGAGTGTTCGTTAAAGAGTACTAAGATAAAATGCAAAGCAAATACAGCCGTGTTCCACTTGATAACAGGTTTCTACCTGTGCCTTTTCTGCAAACTGGATCTTCTTGAAACTGACGTTAGGAATCGATAAATCAAATGAGTAAGAAGAGTTTGCAAGCGATGCGGCGACTCTTCCGGCAATGGTATTTAAAATCTCTGAGAAAACATCTGATAGGACGCTTTCGTCAATCTCGCCTGCTTCTAGCATGGTTAAGCCCGCTAGGTACTTTGCCGACTCCGTCGACAGATACATTTTAATATTTCCTGAAAATTTACATTTGATATCAATCTCTACCTCCAGGCCATCAGCACCGTTGATTTTATCAATATTTTCTCGGGGCATAGACGCGGCTTCAACAAAAAAGATACTTTCAAAAGTTTCTTGGACAACTTGATCCAGCAAATTTTTTGCCTGATCTAAAGTCAATAACGCAAGTGCTTCCATGAGTTAAGCTCCCTGTTTCATCTGTGATATAGCCGTCATGAGAGCTGGGATTTGAATCGGTTTTTTTAGAACTGCAAATGCGCCAAGAGCCTTAAGTTCTGCATCGCGCACTTCATTCTGGGTTGAGCTAATAACGATGATATTTAACATGGCGCTGATCTTTTGATCTCTGATTTCTCTGATCAGAGTCATGCCACATTTTTGCGGCATGTTAATATCAGTGACCATATACTGAATTGCACTATTTGTTTTGAGAATATCCAAAGCCTCGACCCCATTTGCCGCCTCGATAAATTCACGGCCGGTCAGACCTGCCATTTCAAGTGAACGGATGATAAATAGACGTGAGGTCTTGGAATCATCGACAACAAGCACTTTGCCTTCGGTACTCATAGTTCCCATACTCCCTTACTAGGACATGAAATCATAATTTTGCCGCTTTCCTGGGCTATTTCGACAGTTCGGCTAATCTCGCCGCCTGTATCTTCGGCTAGGACTGGAAGCTTTAGTTGCCAGAGTAGTTTCCTACAACTCAGTAGATTCCTTTTGCCGATATTAAAAACACCATTGGTATCGAGAATGCTCGCACCACCCACAAGTTTGACAATAAATCCTTGTCCTCTTGCATCGCAGCCAAGACTCGCCATCTGCATCATGAGGGCTGGAATTGCGGTGTCGGCAAAGTATCCAGGTAGACTAAGGGCTTTGACTCTTTCAATGGAAGAATCTGGAAGGGCGACATGCGCCATACCGACGGCCTTGTGAACTGGGTCAAGCATCAATACTGCAATGCAGGAACCAAGCGCCATGGTCTTCAATGTTGCACCGGCAACTTTCGTAGCCTTTAATTCACCAACACCAATGTAGACGCATTTTGTCATAACTGTTCCAGTTAAGCTCGTTTTTGATAGATGGCTGGAAGAACACTTTTAAAATCGGCCCAGTCAGGATTAATTGTTTCAGAGTGTCCGATAAACAGATAGCCGCCTGGCTCAAGATGATTGTAGAACTTATGCACCAGTTGCTTGCGGGTTTCGTCATCAAAATAGATCATGACATTGCGAGCAAAAATAATCTGGAATGGAGTTTTAAAAGGAAATCGTTCGTTCATAAGATTAAATCGTCTAAATAGTATCTGAGCGCGGATATTGTCCTTTACGACGAACTGCCCTGGTTCCGTTTGTTTAAAGCAGTAGCGCTTCATTTCGGCATCCATACCACCGATCTGTTCTTCGGTGTAGATACCTGATTTTGCCATATTCAGAACCTTCGCAGAAATATCGGTCGCCAGCAAACCAGCATCGAAAGCGCCATAATCAAGCCCAAGTTTTTTCATGATCACCATCTGAATGGTGTAAGCTTCTTCGCCGCTAGCGCAGGCGGCACACCAGAAACGGAGGTCTTTTGAGCCACGCTTTCGAAGTC
>CAZUYQ010000037.1:12941-19188 GCA_964624705.1 uncultured Polynucleobacter sp. | reverse complement strand
AGTCTGGTCATGATTTCAGGAAGAGCACGTTCGGCCAAGAAATCAAAATGTGAAGATTCACGGAAGAACGAGGTGAAGTTAGTTGATATTTGATTTACTAATTCGGAGTGAATTTCGCCGCTGGCATCGTTTTTAAGAAGTTTGAGGTATTCACTAAAACTTTTAAGTCCGCGACGCGAAAGACAGCTCGTAAGCCGCCCTATTACGAGTGATCGCTTCTCCTCTCCGAGGACAATTCCAAAGTTATTGTAAACGAGCTTACTTAACGACCAGAACTCAGCATCAGTAATCTGGTCCTGGTCGTTTTTAGAAGTTTCAAGTGATTGAGCCATGCTCATCAGATACGTATCCTTTTAAGCGGCGACGCTTATTTTCTCGTGAAAGACTTCGGAATCTGTAAGTAATTTATAAACATCTAAAATAATTTTAACATCATCACCGACTTTACCGATTCCTTTGATGTACTGAGCGCTTTCGGATCTTGCGACTTTTGGTGCTTCGCAAATGGAATCCTGAGGTAAGCTTGCGACTTCTTTCACGGCATCCACGACCAACCCAACAAAGTTTTCGTTAATATGGACGACGATGACACAGGTCCGCTCATTGTAGCTCTGTGCAGGCATATGAAATCTGATTCTTACGTCCATAACTGGAATAACCTGTCCTCTTAGGTTGATCACTCCTTTGATGTAGTCGGGCATTTCCGGGACTGCAGAAATTTTTTGGATACCGACGATCTCAGTGACATACTGAATGTCGATTCCATACTCTTCTTCACCAACTCGGAATGAAAGATAGCGATCTTTCATACTATCTTCGTCTTCACCGTCGTCAAAATCGTCGTCATTTTGTGCGCGTACATGTTTTTTTTGATTTGTAATGCTCATTAGTTTTTCTCCTATTAAGATCCGGTAGATACGAATGATTCGTACTGACTGTTTAGTTTGTTTGCGATTCCCGCAATATCGATAATGAGGCTAACGTCACCATTTGGAAGGATCGAACACCCGCTGACATTTTTTGAATGTTTGTAAATCGTCGGAAGAGCTTTAATGACAGTTTGTTGCTGACCAAGTATTTCATCGACAAGAAGCGCATAAGATTTTTTATTGACTTCCACCACAACTACGATCAAATCCGCCTTGGCTTCAACTTGATTTGCGGTTTGCATCATCTCATCAAGACGAATGATCGGAATGAAGTGCGATCTTACGTCGAGCATATCGAGTCCATCTGGGCCTGTCGTAATATTCTCTGGCTTGATGCGAATCGACTCCTGAATAGACAACAATGGGACAGTATACTTGGAGCTACCAACGCGAATCATCATGCCATCGATAATTGCCAAGGTGAGTGGAATCTGGAATGTCACTCGCGTGCCCTTGCCTGCTTCGGATTCAATCCGGATACTACCCTTTACCTTTTCAATATTCTTTTTAACGACGTCCATGCCAACACCACGACCTGAGATATCTGTTACTTTCTCCGCTGTTGAGAATCCAGCTTCGAAAATAAAATTAAAGACCTCAGAATCTGTAAGAATACTTTCACGGTCCGCTGTTACTAGTCCGCGTTCACGCGCCCTCGCAAGAATTTTCTCCCGACTGAGACCACGACCGTCATCTTGAATAATGATCCAGACCTCGCCACCTTCATGACGTGCTTCCAGCGTAATGGTGCCGGTCTCTTCCTTGCCGTTGCCAGTTCTCTCATCAGGATTTTCAAGACCATGATCAATCGAGTTGCGAACACAGTGAACTAATGGATCACTGATTTGCTCGATCACGGTTTTGTCTATCTCGGTCTCTTCACCGATAAGATTGAGGCGGACTTTTTTTCCAAGTTTGCCACTGGTATCATGAACAAGTCGGATCATCTTTTTGAAAGTTTGATTTACCGGAACCATTCGGACAGACATCGCAATATCTTGAAGATTTAGCGTTGTGCGACGGAGATGATGAACGGCACGTTCGAGATGATCGTCTTCCATTGACTTTTCAGAGGCCCAACCAGTAACCATAGCCTCCGCTACAACAAGTTCACCAACCAGGTTTATGAGCGCGTCGAGCTTTTTGAGGTCAACACGGACATCACTTCGTTGGATAGTAGGTTGAGCTTTGTTTAAACTAGATGCGACGGTGTTCGCTTCCACTTTATTTGCTGCGACTGCTGATGGATTTGATTCCTTTGCATCAGAATCACCCTCATGCATGGATAAAGAAAACAAAATTTCCTTAAGATCAATAATGCTAGGAGTCTTCTTCTCAGAAGCTAGAGACAGGCAACCCCGTAAGGTGTCGGTCGCCTTTAGGAGGTCATCAATTTTCTCATCAGACATTTGTCCGCTCTTGATTTCCTCTAAGGTCGTTTCCATTGCATGAACTAAGGTTTCCATATCTGTGTACTGAATAAATCCGCAGTTCCCTTTAAAGCTGTGTAGAACTCTTAATGCTTCTGCTATCTGTTGCGGGCGATCGATCGTTGCGAGATCTTGGTATGCCAAGAGACATAACTCAATCTTCGCAAGCGAATCTTCACCTTCTTGAAGAAATGCAGTGCGCATCGCATCGGTCACGTCAACCTTTGGAGCTGGCGGCGGTGCTACTTCGTCAAAAACATAGAATCCAGATGTAACTTCTTTTGCAGAAGTCACGGACGATCCCTTACTCGGCAGGTCCTGGATGGAAAGATCAAACTGCTCACAGGTTTCTTTGATAAGGTGTTCAGTACCTTCGTCCGATTGTGTTGTTTGCAGATGTGCCATTTGAGCGCGGAAGATATCGAGGCACTTGGTCAAAAGATTCAAACGCTCTGGAGTTAACTTAATGCGTTTGTGACGCACTAAGTCTAAAAGGTTCTCTGCCTTATGAGCTAGGCTCGAAATATTTTGAAACCCAAGTGAACCAGCACTCCCCTTGATCGTGTGAATCAAGCGAAAGATATGATTCATAACCTGCATGGAGTTTGACCCATCGTCCATTTCGATCGTTTTTGATAGCTCAATAAACTGTGGCTCTAATTCATCGATATAATCCAGACACTCGGCGACGAACGTTTCGCAAAGGTCAAACATTGTGTTATCCATTGCTACATGCCTCTTTGTATATTAGGTACCGTACTTACCGAAATCTTGATCATCTAATGAATTAGAATCGTTAGATTTCTTCTCAACGACCTTTGGTCCTCGTCCCCAGTCGTCGCTTTCTTTAGCGACTTGTTTGGTTTGTGGGCGGATACTTAGAACTCTTGAGCTAGGAGTTGAAGGGTGTTCGAAACCTTGGTCATTACCCATGCGGAAGTAGGCGAGGCTGTTCTTCAATTCTTCCGCGTGACTCGCTAATTCTTCTGCGGCTGCTGCGGTTTCTTCGGCATTTGCATTGGTTTGTTGGGTTACTTTGTTGATTTGATTCACGCCACCAGCGATTTGCGAGATGCCACCAGCTTGATCGTTACTTGCAGTGGCAATCTGTGCGATAATTTCGCTAATCTTAAGCGAGTTACGAACGATGTCTTGGAAGCTTTCTGCGGTTTTACGTGCTTCGGTTAGACCAGAATCGACCTTGCGAGAAGAAGATTCAATAAGTTCGGTAGTCTCTTTTGCTGCTTTCGCGCTACGACCAGCAAGGTTTCTGACTTCATCAGCAACGACCGCAAATCCTTTGCCGTGGCGTCCTGCACGTGCTGCCTCGACGGCTGCGTTAAGAGCCAACAAGTTCGTTTGAAACGCGATATCGTCGATCACTTTGATAATTTTAGAAATTTCCTGGCTTGAAACATTGATGTCGTTCATTGCTTGCAATGTGACTTCGATCTGACGATTGCCCTGTTCTGCAGCTGTTTGCGCTTGAGAAGCAACTTCGCTCGCTGTCGAAGCATTCCCTGCATTCGTTTTGATCTTTGAGCTAATTTCAGTTACCGAACTTGAAATCTCTTCAACAGAGGATGCCTGTTCAGTTGCGCCCTGAGAAAGACTTTGGCTGGCACTTGATACCTGAGACGATCCAGTTGCGACTTGGTATGCAGCGGCGTTTGCACGTGAGATAATTTCGCGTAGCGTAGTGATCATTGTTTGGAACGCTTTACCCAAGCGGTCGCGCTCTGAAGCAAGAATAACTTCAACAGTTAGATCACCTTTTGCAATCGACTCGGCGCTGCTAGATTTATCATTCAAACCTTTGACCATTTTCTTAATATCGCCATAAACGCCTGAGTTGATGTCACTGCGTAAATTCATGCTAGTATCACCGGCAGTTACATCTTTGATCACTTCGCTGATTTCCGACGGATCTGCGCCGAGTGTGTTTAGCGTCGTTTTAGCGATATAAAGGCCAATTCCAACTGAGCAAGAAACGCCAAAGAAGATTACAGCAAACATAATCCACTGACCCATTTTGCCGGATTTTTCGGCTTCTAAAGACATATCGTTAGCGAGTTTAGAGTTTAAATCAGACAATTTCACAAACGCTACGTCGACCGCATCGAATGCGGGTCTTGTTTTAACTTGGGCCTCGAAAAGTTGCTCATGTAAATCGTAAAATTGCTTAAAATTTTTATCTTTTGTTCCATCTTTTAGTTGTTTGGCTTTCTCGTCGAACAAAGCTATGACTGGCTCCTGAGCCGTTTTCCATGAGGCAATTTTCTCTTTGAGATCTTTCAAAGATTCTTTCTCGACGTCGGTTGTTGCGAGTGGCTCATATTTTGCGAGAAATTCTTCCATTTTCGCGACATACTTTGCATAATTTGTGCGGAATCTCGCAAATTCTTCCTCGGGAAGATTCATTTGCGTTGCACCGCGAAGGTTCGATCGTGCCGCGGTCTGGGCCTCGCTTGCGCGAAGAATACTATTGATCGACGGGATGTAATTTGTTGCAAGATCTACGTTAGTGGCGAGAATTTTGGAAAGTAGTACCGCGCCGACGATGCCGATTGCCAAAGAGAACGCCGATGAAATTAAGAATCCAGTGATTAATTTGGAACGGAGAGATTGCTTCATTTTTGCTCCTAAGGTCAGAAAATAAAATAGACAATGACGAAGAATATGTACTGCGATTTTTCGCGAGAATTTTCATCTTGATAAAAATCGCAGGAGAAGGTCGGAGAATGATGACTAAACTTTATCAACTGCATCGCTGAAAAATAATTTCAGGTATAATTTTTGAAATTAATATTGTGACAATGAAAGACACTTTCGGACGTCTGTAGTGAATTCTCAAATTGAATTTTTTCGCGCTTTCAAGTTTTGAAGTCTGAGAGAGAAATCATTTTTTAGTTTTTTTTTATGATATTGATTTGATTTTCCAAAATGCACCCCAAGTAAGTTTACTTGGAAGCTATTATGTATCGTATGGCAGGCTCCAAAACAGGGTGATATACTGTTGATTTTCTTGGTCAAAATTAAAAATCTAAAGTTTTAGACTTAAAAAACCGAATGTTGGTTGTCGAGTAAGAAATTCGAGGGAACTGATATGCAACAAATTTTTTCGATCGCTGTGAGTTTAAGCCTGACTGCTGCCATCATGAGTGCATGTAGTTCTAATAGTTTTTCCGGCTCAAGCGGTACCGCTGCGCCGGCGACGCCCAAGACGCCTTCTTCGAATGGTCAGGCAGTTGCGACGCCTATTCCTCTTCCGAGCGCAACGCCTATTCCCACTATTCTTCCACAGAATGCGGTGACCCAAGGAAGTTTTACAGTATGGGCTGAACCACCAAACCCAGCACCAGGTCAGAACTATTCGATTAACGTTGCCGTAAAGCTTCCTTCAAACACTTATAGTTATACAAAAGCCGACTTAAGTGGAACCTTGGTCGGAACCGACGGGTATCAACAGGCAATTATTCCGGTAACTGCCGTAGGTATAGCGCCACAGACCTTTACCTTTACGCCGGCAAATCCGTCGATCCCAGGCTCAACTCCTTCTGCTTTATTAGTCATGCACATTCCAGGCGCGATGAAGAATGTTCGAGACACACTTACAGTGACTTCGGTGACATTGCAAGAAAGTCAAACTATCGGAATCATTTTCCAGTGATTTTGATCAATACCTAAAAATATGATCTAATATTATTCATAATCAGTATCTCGTCGTTCTGATGAGGTCCGGGGTCAGAAGAATCTACGTAAAGCAGATCCTTCGGCTTTGCCTCAGGATGACGGAGGATCTGCGCCCATTCTGAGCAAATATGTATTTTTAGTCGAGATCATTCCCTAATCACTTAGAGGTATTCATGTTACAGCCTTTGACGATGA
>CAZUYQ010000037.1:3414-12860 GCA_964624705.1 uncultured Polynucleobacter sp. | reverse complement strand
TTACAAGCTGTTGGTCTAAAGCATTTTGTGCTTGGGGGTGTAGATCCAGACGACTGGGATCGTCAGATTGCGATCGCAGAAAAGACACCAGGGTTTGTAACGACTGTAGCGGGCATTCATCCTTGGACTGTTCGTGATCAATCGAACGAAAGCTTAGAGCGAATGTTTGAGAAACTGGAAATCCTTGCTCCTAAGGTCTCGGCGATCGGAGAGACTGGCGTCGATTTTTTCGAAAACAAAGATCCAGTGCAAAGAATGAAACAACCCGAATGGTGTGAACGTCAACTCGATCTCGCAATGCGCTTTCAAAAGCCAATCGTTTTGCACGTCGTCAAGGGGCATGATGTTGTCTTGGGTTTGTTGAAACATTACCGCGGTAAACCCGGAGTCGTCCATTCCTGGCGTGGAAGTGAGCAAGATGGACGAAAGTATATCGATCGCGCATTTGCGTTAAGTATTGGGCCAAGGAGTATTCAGCGTTTAAAGCCAGCCGAACTTGCATGGATTCCTAAGGAAAACTTTGTCCTGGAGACTGACGGTCCCGATATGCCAGGCTCAGCCGGGAAAGCGATAAGCGCAAAAGAATGGCTGGTATCGATGCGAGAAGTCGCTGGTTTTATGGCAAAAGCTTTAAAAATGACGGTCCCAGAAGTCTGGGCACTGAATCGTGATAACCTTGAACGCGTGCTTCAGGTTGCCTTTAACGTCGGGTAATGCGATAAGGGTCTCCTCGATTTTCTGAGGGAGACTCACCGAAATGACTATTGGTCGTGACCGCAGGTTTGAACGCCTAGCACGTCTGGTTGATTATGATGGCATTGTAAAACTACGTAACGCTCACGTCATCGTTGTGGGTCTAGGTGGAGTGGGCTCCTGGTGTGCCGAGGCCTTGGTGCGAAGCGGCGTTGGCACCATTACTTTAATCGATTTCGATAAGGTTTCGATTAATAATTTTAATCGTCAGATGCCCTCACTTGAAACAACGGTCGGAACACCAAAAGCGGTAGCCCTGTATGATCGCTTGAAGCTTATCAATCGCCACTGCAATCTTCGTGTTAAGACTGAACAAGTCAGCCGTTTCGATATAGGCAAAATTTTCGATATCAAGACCGATTTTGTGATTGATGCAATCGACCAGCTTGGCAATAAAACTGCGCTTATTTCCTACTGCGTTCGCAATAATATTAAAATTGTGACATCGGCAGGCGCAGGCGGAAGGCTTGATCCAACGCGGATTAGAGTGATCGATCTTGCCGAAACCATCGACGATAATTTGGCTCGTATGGTTCGCGTTTATCTGCGCAAGCGTCATCTTTTTCCACGCCAAGGATTATTTTATGTTCCCTGTGTGATTAGTGAAGAGCCGGTTCGTTTACCCGTAGTCCCTGCATTTCCAGATGATGCGCCCGATATTACACCTGCAGAATTAAGCGCACTCGATCCGCCCTCTAAGGATAAGCGTACGGTTGTGATGGGAACCGCAGCTTTTGTGACAAGTTGTTTTGGGATGACTTGCGCCTCGGTAGCGGTACGAACCATCTTGGGCGAAAAAATTACTGGTATAAAAAATCGGCCGAAGAGTTGGCGTCTACCCCCGGAACCGAAGATCGAGCCGATGATTGGCGGCAAAGACAGTGCCGATGACTAGATCGCAACTGTGTTCACCGATTCTAGATTAATCGCGCCATTGAGATGGTTCCCAATAATATAAATTACTATCGAATTGGTTTTCCCACTTATTAGTAGTGACCCATAGAAGATCTTCGTGGTCGATATGGAGAGATGTTATCGTGGCAATATTCTTAGGAAGTTCCAGGGATCTCAGATAACGAACATTGAAGCAGCTATCCCAGTGAAACACATGGATCGATTGTCTTTCCGAATCACCCATCAGAAGTAGCTTCCCATTTTTGCTGACACCCACACCGGCGACCGATTTCGATTTTATATGAGGTCCACCTTCGAGATAACAGAAACGGTCCATCGTACAACCCGTGGGGTCATCTTCTGCACAGCCCATAACTGTAAGTGGAAAATCCTCAATATTTGACGCCATGGCATAGTAGTTTTTCTTTCCTTGTAACCAACCCGCAGGCAAAGAAGCGAAACCTGTAAATCTGGATCCAAATACTTTTTTATAAGCGGAGCGAATTTTGGTCCTCGCTTTGCCTGTTTCGACTGATGTTGGCTCACCTTGCGGATCTCTCGCTGGTTTGATCATATCAATCGGGACTGTGGTTTCTTGAATCACGCGATTCTTGTTCGGAAAAAATAACACCAATTGAAGCATGCTTGCGTCCAAAAGCATGCTCTTTTCGCCTTCAAAGAACATAATGCCTCGCCAATCGCCGGGATACTTCGTCGGTGGAACAGCAACTCTTGTACTCTGGGTGTATTCACCAAAACGAGTTATCCGGGTTTTCGCTTCTGGATGAAATGGGATTCTTACATACTGATTTAGTTTTGGACCAAATAAGAACAGCTCATCTTTCTCGCGGACAATAGCGCTGCTGGATCTAAGGACAGTTGGCACGGCATGAAGTTCATCGGGTGTTGGTAAGAGTGAATTTTTTGAAACGCCGAGGGAAGCCTGCGAGGCAAGCGAGAACGAAACAGCGATGAGGCGATATTTTGCCGTTTTAAACACTTGGCGTTCTCCACCTGAGTCGAAAATCATCTCATAATTTATCCTAGAGTGAGGTGAAGAAAATCACAACCCTCATGATTTTTTTCTTATGACCAATATCAGATATGCATTATTTGCCTAGCCGATGCCACAACGCCGACGTGTTACCATTGATACAAGCTAGATTTGCATCGCACGGGGAAGATTTATGACCAACTGGATATCTATCAAAGCAGAGCAATTTCATAAATATATTCAGACGCCGACAGCGAGTGAGCGCTTGTCCATTCTGCGAGATTTCCGTCAGTCGAAGGTATGCTTGCCCTTAGCAATAACTAAAGATTTATTTATGGCAAAGCTTTCTGCGACCGAGTTGGGCCATGTTCTCGATATCACTCAACCGGAATCGAAGATCGAGTTTGAGTTCTGGGTTTTTGATCATTTTCTTCAGTGGCCGCAGGATTTAGCGGCATCGGCACTTCGAGCTTGGGCTAAGGTCACCGATTGCGTGCTCTGGCACCGGTTGCTGCCAATCCTACGTCTACCAGGCTTACCACAGCGCTTGCATTTTAGTATTCTCGATATTTCAACGCATTTTGCTGGTGTTGAGATCACAAGCACAGCACTTGAGTCGAGTGGCTGGGAAGATTATAGCCCGGCCTACCACGGGCTGCTTTTTGATCGATCGATTCAATTTTCACTAGAATCAAAGCGGCTTGATAGTCTTGCGATAAAAATACTAAATTCCGCACAAAATCTCACGCATCCTGAAGATAAATCGCTGCAATCAGCTGTTGGCTGGCTCTTGCGCAGTGGTGAGTCTAAAAAAATTCTTGGTTTTGTCTCGTCAAAACCTGAGGCTGCTTGGAAGCATTTTGTCATGAGTTCTGTAAGTCGTCATGATGATCGGAAGAAGGAACTTGAAAGAGCTCAGAAACTTCTAGGAAAACCTAATACCGGCTTAGATAAAGTCTTAGAAGAATGGCCGGCGCCTTGGTCGAGACAAGGTGTCAGTTCGGATCTCATTGAAAATTTGGCAAATTTAGCACATCAAGAATCGTACGCAGACCTGCCGCGATTGTTGGATGGTTGTCCCACATCCATGCTACTGAAAGCCGTTAAATCAATGAATAGTACCGTCCTTCAACGGGTTTTCTGTGATTTTCGTGCATATCTGCCACAAGAAGCTTGGGTTGAGATTTCCGAAGCGGGCGGCTTAGAAACAGCTGGTGGAGTCAATGATTGGTGCGACAGTCTCAAAGATACAAAGCTTAAGAATGAGCGTTCGGCCATGAAAACCGCTCAATCAAACACTGCATCTATTCTTTTAAAAAACCCGTCAGACCTGTCGACGGCGAATAATAATAGAAAGCCAATGAACCTAGATTTCTATATGCCAGTAGCGTCTTTTTTTGCAGCCTTACGCGGTGATTCCGCCTCTTCAAGCGATCAAAACTTCTGGAGCGAACTAACACACGCATGGAAGAATCCAAGAAACTGCGATCTAGGTTTACTGGCCCCTTCTTCGCGTAAGCAAAAAGGTATTGCGACGATTTGTTATCTTACGACACTCGGTCGCATGGTGGGGAATGACGAGGCGGTTTTAAAGATTCTGGATCATATACGCACCACCGAGGAAGACGAGCTCCGAGTCATCGCGAACAGTCTTGGCGAAATCAATACGACTCGCAGTATTCAAGAATTGATTTCTGTTATCACGCGCCCAAATGCAACAGCTTCAATTCAGCAGGATGTGGTGAATATTCTTGCAAAACGCGATGTATCAGCATTGCAGAAAGAGTTGCGTGCTACGGTCCGCGATCTTCAGATGCCCACGGATTCGACCAGTGTGTGGTTTGAGATCCGGGAAGCACTTTCAAACCTTATTCATACTCCTGCAGATGAATCTCTCAATGGCTCGACCGAGGCCCGGAAGACGACAACATCTGGCATTGACGATAAACAGTTAGACGAAGAGCTAGGGCGTACCATCCCTAACTACCGCGATCTTAGCAGTGAAGTTCGGCGTGCTCTTAGGACTGCCTTATTCTTTAATCACTCCATCAATGGCAGCGAGGCCTCTCATGCGATTGATCTCAGTCCCTTGATCGATATGCAGTACAAGGCAATGGAATTGTTATTTAGAGAGTTTTTTGAAGACGCGGTGAGTCAATCTCTCCAGCGTGGAGATATTCCACGTAAGTTAGACGTCATTGGATATGCACGCCCTATCCCACAGAAAATGGATGAATTTGAAAATTATATTGCAAATCTACCGGTGGTGCGTGAGATTCCGTTTTTTAGTAAATTTAAATTACGGAAAACCTTGCGTGCGATGTGTCAGTTTCAGCCGGGACGCCGTTTTACGCTCGATGGCTTGAAAGCCTTTGGTTTATTTTTCTTATGTTTTAGCCGTACACAATGTAAGCATGGTCTTGCCAATCTATTTCCGATTGGTATGAAAGATGATCTGGAACTCGCTGCGTTCACCAAAGAGCTGCATATCTTCCAAGATTTCAGAAATCGGGCTGCTCATGAAGGCTTTCATCCTGAGGCAAGCAACGATATCCAGGGCATATGGCGAACAACAGCTTTCATTGTCCAAGGAGCGTTTCGGATTCGTGATGCGTTGGCGGATGCTCAAGCGGCGAAACCAGTCGCAAAAGCCTCTTAAATTAGCGTTATTTGCAATTGTCGGCCGATCGCGCGGGTGCTAAGCTCAAACCTTAAATTTCAGGGGGTTGGCTATGGCATCAGAATCAGCAAAAGTAGCATTGGTCACGGGCGCAAGTCGCGGCATAGGCGCAGCCTGTGCGATTGCATTAGGGCGAGCTGGATATAAGGTCGCTGTTCATTACCGTGGCGCTGAAGATAAGGCTCAAGCGGTCTGTGCGGAAATTCCAGGATCAAAGGCATTTAAGGCTGATCTCTCCAATCAACAAGAATGTCAGGATCTGATTAAAGCGGTGTCGACCGAACTCGGTCCGATTCATGTGTTAGTGAATAACGCCGGAGTATCGATAGATCAAATTCTTCCTTTTGCAAAGCCCGAAGATTTCGACACTTTACTCAATACAAATTTAAAGCCAGTTTTTCTTTTGTGTAAATTTGCTTCAAAGGGAATGATTCGTCAAAAAGGCGGACGAATTATTAATATTGCCTCGGTTGTGGGTTATTCTGGAAACGGCGGCCAGTCCATGTACTCGGCTACTAAGGGAGCGATCACGGCATTTACCAAAAGTATTGCGCTTGATCTTGCTCAATTTAATATTCTTGCAAACTGTGTTGCTCCTGGTTTTATTCAAACTGATATGACCAATGCTCTTCCAGATCAGGCCAAAGAGGCGGCATTGAGTAAGATTCCACTTAAGCGTTTTGGGTCTACGGAAGATATTGCGGGCGCAGTTGCTTTTTTAGCGTCTGAACAGGCATCCTATATTACGGGTAGCACGTTGCATGTCAATGGTGGCATGTTCACGAATTAGTTTCGTTAACATCAGATAGCAGGTGATGTTCATGTATATTTATTCCATGGGTCACTACTGGCCTGAGACAGTCGTTGATAATCAATTTTTTGGTAGCCTTGACATCGGCTCGGAAGCAGACTGGATTAAGGATCGCGTCGGAATCGAACAGCGGCGAAGCATCTTATCACTTGAGAATATTCGTGCTCTGCGCAACAAAACGGTGACTCTACAAGAGTTACGCGACCGAGGCGATGTGATGTCTATAGCCTCTATGAGTGAACACTCATGGCGTCTTGCCCAAGCACGCTTTCCGATCGTCTCTGAGGATATTGATACGGTTATTGGCGGGACCTCCGTTCCTGATGATGATGTGCCGTCCAGTGGTTGTACGATTTCAGCTCAGATCGGCCTTGAGCGTGTGCGTGCATTTGACATCAATTCGGCGTGTAGCACCTTTGTGGTTCAATGTCATGTGATGCGGGCTCTGATGGGATCTGGGATGTCAAAGGAGGGTGCTGTATTTTGTACAGAGCGCTATTCGATGCGCATGGATTACAGTGACCGTAAAAATAGTATTCTCTTCGGCGATGCAAGTGTAGCTGCAGTCATGAGTAAGATTCCGCGTCCGGGAGCATTAAGGGTAATTGATACATCGGTTGAGTCAGCCCCGAGTGGTTGGGAGCATATTCGCATGTCGGTTGGCCGTGATTTTCATCAAAATGGCGCTGCCGTGCAAAAATTTGCAGTCACAAAGACCATTGCAGCTGCTCAGGATATTTTGACACGCAACAGTTTAACAGCGAAGGATGCGAAGTGGTTTATCGGCCATCAAGCAAATTACCGCATGCTTACCTCGGCAATGGAAAAACTCGGTGTTCCGCCAGAAAATCATTTGTATAACGTCGTCGATCGTGGAAATCAGGGTGCTACTGGTGCGCCGTCGGTATTATCTCAAAACTGGGATCGCTATCAGCCGGGTGATCGGATTGTGATGGCTGTAGTAGGAGCGGGACTGACTTGGGGAGCGATGCTTCTCCAAAAGGAGTAATTCAAGAGGGTGTCCCTTTTGAAATAAAAAAACGAGGCTCCAAAAGGGACCTCGTTTTTCTTTGAAAACAGAATCAAACTCGCCGTAAGGCGATTATTTTGTTTCAGCTTTTTTTGCTTTTTTTGGAGCTGGTTTTTTGCCAGCTTTTTTTGCTTTTTTTGCAGCGTCTGGAGCTGGAGCTTCAGTTGCAGCTGGTGCTACAGGAGCGGCAGGCGCTTCAGGAGCAGCTGGTGTTGCTGGAATTTCTGTTGGAGCTGGTTGAACGGTCTCTTCAGCTTTTTTTTCTGTACAGCTAGCAGCTGCGAACATTGCAACAAGAGCAACAGTAAGAATACGGGTCGAAAGAATCATGATGGTCTCCAAAAACAAAAATAGGGTGATCGAAAAATGAGCCCAGGAAGTATAGCAATATAAATCAAATCACCGCATTAAAATTCAATAAACCTGAAATATATCAATTGGTTATAGTTATTTTGCAAAGATGATGGTTAGAGGTCTAAGCTTTTCAGCGATGCTCTCTGGCAGCGGAGCAGATCTCAGAGTGGCGAGATGAACAGAGGCCATTTCTAAGGTTGCAGTAAAGATGCGCCCTTTAATTTTATCCATCGCTAGCAATTCTTGCTCTGTCGAAACCGGTTCACGGACTATAAATTGTTCGAGGATCAGTCTTTTGTCATTGAATTCAATTTGACGAGAGTAAACAAAAATCTGATCTTCAAATCGCGATGGTCGCCAGTAATTAGCACTCACTGCAGCAATCACTAGCCCGCATCCTGTTTCCATGAAAGCGCTATACGGAATACCGTGATCTCTCAGATATTCAATTCGCCCGCGTTCAACGTAGCGAAGATAATTTGGATGATAGACGACGCCCATGCTGTCGCAGTCTTCAAACTCTACTCGGATATCTGTTCGAGAAACTTTTTTCATGTATTAGTCTTCTAAATTCGGACCCCAGCTGGGTGTTTGAGCTTCAAATAAGCCTGTATTTAACTGTCTTTGGCTGCTGCCATCGCGGTTCATAATGTATAGCTGATGTGTGCCTTTGACGTTCTGACCGTTCGTGCGATTTGACATGAAGACGATGTTTTGTCCATTTGGCGAAAACCAGGGACGTTCGTTGTCACCTGTTCGCAAAGTCAATCGTTCTAATTTGGTTCCATCTGGATTCACTAGAAATAAGTCAAAGCGATCAATCTCCTTATCATATCCTGCAAACGCAAGGCGGTCGCCCTCCGGCGTCCATGACGGGGTCGCGTTGTACCAGCCTGCATAGGTGAGGCGCTTATCACTTAAAATCTTCACGTCCGTTTCGCCATGCCATTGAAGCTGGGCCACGAAAATATGTGGATTACCGAATCGTCCACTTACGAATGCTAGCATCTTTCCATCGGGAGAAAACGTTGGATCGACATCAGGTCCGGGGCCGCTGATAAAGAGTTTTCGGCCTCCGCCGGCAGGGGCAATGGAATAGATATCTGCATCACCATTTACCGAGCCTGTGAATACTAAAAGTTTACCGCTGGGTGAGAAGTTTCCACCGCTATTAATGCCTTTAATTCCGGATAATTTTCTCGACTTACCACTAGCAACATCATAGATAAACAAATCTGGATTGCCTTCTTCATATGAAGTGTAGGTGATCGCAGTTCCATCGCGGTTCCATGAAGGCGAGAGATGAGGGAATTTACCTTTTGTAATCGGATAGGCATTCGACCCATCGAAATCACTGATATAGATTTGCTTATCTGTTTTTTCACTGGTTCGACCGACAAAAACCAATCGTGAGTTGAAAATACCACTTTTACCTGTGTAGGCCTTTAAGAGTGCATCAGCATAACGCCGTAGGACTTTTGTAAATTGCTTCTTATCGATCTGAGAATATTTCTTACCGACAATCACCTCGCCGCGGCTGACATCGATCGTGCGAATCACCAAAGTCCAAGACGTACCATTAAAACTCAGCATCCCAAGGGTTAACGATTCAGCAGAAATAGCCTTCCAAACGGCAAGGTCAACCCCTTTAGCGGAAGTATCGGTATACCAGCTCTCGTTGCTCTTCACCATCACGTCCTTAAAGGCAGCGCTATCCATAGTGTTGAACAAGCCAGAAAAGTTAAGCAGGCGAGAAAGTTCTTCAGCTCCACTTACTGCCATTTCCTGGGTCTCAGGCGAGGCTGACTTGGGATCTACATAGAAGGCTGGAGTTGCCGATAAAATCTTTCGGAAATTCGGGCTATCAATATTAACAACGAGGCTCGGACCAGCGAATGCTTCCGATGCAAACAAAATCAGAATCATGAAA
>CAZUYQ010000037.1:255-3377 GCA_964624705.1 uncultured Polynucleobacter sp. | reverse complement strand
TTACAGAAGTGATTCATTGAGATCTCCTACATACCAAAATTAAACTGGATCTCGTGTCCAGCAAGTTCTTTAGGTGGTGGTGGTAAAGGTACTGAGTTTTTCACTGCTGCCAACACAGCAGTATCATAGACGTCGCTTCCTGAGGATCCATTTAACTTTAAACTTACAAGTTCTCCGCGTTCGTTAATAATAACGACCAGGGGAACCGCCATCTTTTGTTGAGCATATTTAAAGTTCTCGGGGAGATTGAAATTTCTCTTTACAGCAGATTTTAGAGCATTTCCATAGGCGTTGCTGCGTAGAACTCCCATCATCCCGCCAGCAGAGCCCGTATTCTTATCGCTATTTTCGGCAACGACATCTTGTTTAAGTTTTGCGAGGGCATCTTTTTGCGCCTTCATGCGTTCACTTACTTTGTTTTCTTGTTTGAGCTTTTCCACCGCCAGTCGTTTTCGAAGGTCATCCAAATCTACTTTGTTGGCATCATCTTCCGTTTTCGGCACAACTTGCTTTTGTTCGGCCTGAACCTTCTTAACTTCCGCGATCGCTTCTTCAGCCTTCTTATCTTTTACTTCGGCGATGGAGTCTTCCACGGGTTTTTGTTCTTCCACTTGAAACTTTTTGGGAAGTTGCGGCAGTAAGTTGGAGGGGACGGCTTCCTGCTCGCTTTTTTGTGAGTTTGGCAAGGCCGTGTCTTGAGGGGCTTTCATGGAAATTTCACCCATAAAATCCACGTCGACATCCCAGTTTTCTTCAAGATTCATAAGCGCAGGCGACCAGAATAGATTCGGTTTGATCACAAAAACTGCGATATGTAGAGCAATGCTTGCTGCAAGGATTTTTCCAAACAGAAAACGCCGAGGCGGCAGGCCAATAGACTCGACGCGCTTTATCAGTTGCGGAGCAACATCGTTCTTGAATGCTGGTCTTGTATTGACGGTTGTCGCAGCCATGTTCGTCCTCGGTCGCCTTGGTAATTAGGTGCCGTGTGGTGGTTGAGTAAGCATGGAAATTCGCGTCACTCCGGCGAGACGTGCTGCACTCATAGCATCGATGACATTTGAGTAGACAACACTTTTATCAGCACGAATAAAAATTTCTTTCTTTTCGCGGTACTGGTACACCGCTTTGAGCTTGGCATTCAATGCACTGGTTGGGATCTGGACTTTATCGATATAGAAATCGCCAGTTTTGTTGATGGTCAGGACAATGCGGTCTTCGTCAGAAAGCGTTCCACGAGCCTTGCTATGGGGTAAATCGATATTAATACCACCAATCGAGATAGGAGCGGCCACCATAAAAATAATGAGAAGTACTAGTAGCACGTCAACTAGTGGAATAACGTTAATCTCAGCAATCTCTGCGCCGAGTTCGTCGGAACTATTCTTATCAAGTCCAATATTACCGAGGGCCATGTATCCTCCTGCTTCGGTCTATACCAAATATAAAACCGAAATCTTAGCTACGATCGACAACAGGTGTTTTTGATTTTTCTGTGACTAGGTAGCGTTCCACTATATTTAAGAAATCAGCACAAAAGCCATCGATGGACATCATTTGAGTCCGTAAACGACCGCTAAATAAGTTGTAGCCGATGACCGCCGGGATCGCTGCGGCTAGACCAAACGCAGTCGAGGTCAATGCTTCCGCGATACCAGGTGCAACTGCTGCGAGGCTAGCGCTACCGCTCTTTGCGATTCCTTCGAAGGAGTTCATGATGCCCCAGACGGTTCCGAATAGACCGACGAACGGTGTGACCGATGCAATAATCGCTAAGTAACTGAGATTTTTTTCTAAGCGTTTGCGTTCGATCAATTTTGCTTTTTGCAGAGAACGATTCAAATTGTCCATAGCCGCACCAATCGCGACCTCTGGTGTCGTTGTCTGTTCGCGCATTTGATTGCTACGCGCAAGTTCGGCATAACCGGTGCGAAATACTTCGCGTGTTGGACTATAAGGGTAGTCGCCGAGGCGACTGTTTAAATCATTCAGTGAGCGCGAATCCCAGAAGGATTTTATAAACGCTTCGGTTGAACCACCGATTTTTCGTAGCTCCATCCATTTGGCGCCAATGATGGCCCAACAAAAGATCGATGAAGCGAGAAGTAGTAATAGCGTCATAAACACCACGAATCCGGCGTTCCATGCGCGACCGAAAACACCAGGGCTCGATACTTCTTCGGCTTTTACTTCGGTAGAGGTTTCAGCTGTGGGTGCGTTCACCTTGCTACTGCTTGGCGCCGTTTGACTGAAGCTTCGCCCAGAGATGAGCACCAGCACAAAACTAAAAATTCCCAACCACGCCAGCTTGCGAGCGTTCATGGAGCAACTCCTTTGCTACAAAAAATGCTAAATTACCAATAATTTGTTTCGTAACCACCATGATATCGCTTGACCCATGGCGACGTCAAAAATTATCGGTCATTTTGCTGCAAAAGCCCGCAATGTGAGACTTTGATAAGAATTCTCATTTAATATCATTTGAACGTTGCATAATCACGGTTTGATAGTGTTGTTGTTCTTCTGGATCACCATTATAGAGCCATAGGGCGCGTTCATAGATTTCTCGTATACTACGCTCTGTATTTTCTACGCGCGCTTTCGAAAGCAGAGTTTTTAGCAAAATAGCTCCGTAAGCCAAGCCTACCTCCGGTTCCGACCGAATAAGGAACTTTTTTCCGCTCATAGTGTCAGCTCTTTCCCAGATCTTCATTCTAAAGAGAAAATCAGCACCAAACGCCTGACTGGCACAGGTTGCAATCACTCCTTGAAAGTATATTATTGCTTTGGTGCCCGCAAAACTTGCACCCCGCCTGCCTAGCTGGTCTTCGACCTCCTGGATACCAATGCTCGTCATTTGCATGAGTCCAACTGCTTTGGTTGGACTTTCGGCGTCTGTATCAAAGTTACTTTCTTGTTGAATCTGCGCTGCGAGGAGGCGTGGGTCGATAGCGAAGCAACGAGCTACGGACGTAATGCCTCCCGCAAGCCGTGTAGAGGTTGGTCTGTCGATCTTTTTATTGGACAAATGAATATAGTCTCGGAGATCGCCCTGATCCAGGATGGCGCTTTCAACAATATAAGAGTCGGCTACGTGAGCGGTTGTTTTTGATGGATAGCCT
>CAZUYQ010000037.1:0-245 GCA_964624705.1 uncultured Polynucleobacter sp. | reverse complement strand
GGTAGCTATCTTGGTATTCTGGCGACATGCCACAACTAAAAATCCCAAACACTGGACTGAGAAAAAATAATCTACTGCTGAGCTGCATAATAACTATCGCCTCCTAAAGACTGAGTGGGCGTAGCTGTGCAAAAACTAGACCGAGTATAAGTCTTTGAAATTACGTGGGGGCTTTAGCTTTTACTGGTCGGATTTAGGACGAAGTAGGTGAGAAGTAGGACACACAACGAAACCGAAACTCGGCC
>CAZUYQ010000036.1:37338-39505 GCA_964624705.1 uncultured Polynucleobacter sp. | reverse complement strand
CTTATGCCGCAATGAGAGCATAGCCCCAATCTCCTCATTTCACTGCTTAGGCAATAGTGAAATCGTGTGGAATCATTGATAACTTACTATATTAACAATACAATTATAGCATATATCTGTTGCCGGTGATGAGCGGACTAACTCAGGTACTGTTTGCTTAGAAGAGATAAGTTGAGAGGATTGCAGTGGGATTCAGATTGTTTTATTCAATTTTGAAATTGAGCCTACTGATCATTTTGCTCGGGTTAAGCGGCTGCCGTAAGCGTAGTTCCAGTAATTGTTCTGGTGGCAATGGACTAAATGCCTCGGGTTGGACCGGGTCAAGTCTTGCTCCACTCAATATCAGTTTTACATTTGACGATGCAACAGGCGATGCAGTGGAAGAGATGGCTCGCTTTCTTCAAGCGATCAAGGCACCTTCTGTTTTTTTTACGACGGGTAAAGATGCAGAAGATCATCAAGTCTTGTTAAATACTATTAGTGGCGCCGGACATTTGATTGGTTCCCTAGGCTGGTCTGGACAAGATCTAAGTTCAGCGGCTGATCCGGTGATGGAAGTGCGAAGAGCGGATGCATTGATTCAAGCCTATGCAAGTGGAAATGTTTTTTTGATTCGAAGCACAGGTGGTTGGGGTTCCTCAGTGACTGATGCTTTAAAAGACGGTGGACTATCAAAATATACTGGTGATATCGGAATGGATATTGGCTGGAAAATAAACGGCTTTAGTGATGATGTGGCATGTAAGCAGGCCAATCAGACGGCAGAGTCTTGTGCGGCGGGTTATGCAACCGAGATTCATAAAACTCAACGCGGTATTGTTAATTTTCGATCTTCCTCAACTTATACTTTGACTTTGTTACGTGCTCTGACATCGCAGTTGCAAAACGAGGGTTATTCTTTTACACGTGCCGATTCGATTCCAAGTATTAAAGCCAAATTAATTGATGGGGCAGGCAGTGCAGGAAAATCTGGTGGAGCAACCTGTGATGATTACCGCTAGGTGATCGTTAAAGAAATCCTTCGGCCTAGGGACCTCAAAATGACGATAAAAAAAAGCCCGTCACATGGACGGGCCTTCTAATTTTTTTGTCTGCCGTCTTCGGCGCTAGCTTAGTAGCGTGAAGGACGTGGTCCACGGCTTTCGCGTGGAGCTTGCGGACGAGCTTCGTTGACAGTCAAACGGCGACCTTCATAGTTTTGTCCGTTAAACTTCTCGATAGCTGCATCTGCCTCTGAGTCGTTGCTCATCTCAACAAAGCCGAAACCTTTGCTGCGGCCTGTTTCGCGATCAGTAATGATGCGAGCAGATTCGACGTGTCCGCACTCACTGAACAAACGGTTAAGAGCGTCGTCAGTCGTCGCGTAGGGCAGTCCCCCGATGTAAAGCTTCTTTCCCATAAACCAAAACCCACCTTAATTACATTGGCGTTCCTCAACCAGCTTGAAACCGTATAGCTGCCGGGTGACGCTCGTTTAAAACAGCACTCAAACTATAATGATGTGCTTATCGATTTGTACCAGACTGTGCAAATTTAATCCATCTTTTTATTGATAGCTTTTTTTGCAATTTAGACCTATGCAAGCATAAGTAGAAATCTGTGGACCGCTTTCTTTGCTTTTTCAAATGGTTAGGAGTTTTATGACTTCCCGTCATCGCCGTGCGCTTTATTGGACCCTAGGAATAGCCGCCATCATGGCGGGGCCGATCGGTTTTCGAATCTGGATTCAATCGGATGCCGGTGCGGTCGCGGTACCGAATTTAGGCGAGGTTGGTTCTTTCGTTTATCACGATACGGCAGGTGAGCCGATTACACGTGAAGTCTTAAGGCGTGGTGTGGCGATTATTGTTCATATCCCTAAGTCATGTGACGGTGGCACGTGTGACCTTGCGAGGGAACAAGCACGGACCACAGAAAAATGGATTCAAGAGCAGTTGTCGGCAGGCTACACTGAAGAAAAGAATCCTTTATTTCTGATTACTTCGGGTGAAGGTTTTCAACCCTCCCTTGGTAAATGGCATGTTATCAAAGAAGAGGTGACCGAAGGGTCTTTACTTCCATCAGGTTATCCTAATGATAAAGCCTGGCTTGTTGTCGTTGATCCCTGGCTTGTCTTTGCTGGCGCATGGGATTTAACAAAGCCCGTCGATCATAAAAGGCTCGAGCG
>CAZUYQ010000036.1:16985-37328 GCA_964624705.1 uncultured Polynucleobacter sp. | reverse complement strand
CACGCACGACCTTTGAGCAATATATCGGTAATTATCTGGCGCGAAGAACCTTTATGGGGCCTAAGCGGGACCCTCGATAGCTAGGACTTAAGTAACGATAATTCATAGAATATTCAGCCTTAACTTAAGTTCTTACAAAGATTTGCCGAATCATTCCCTAAGGTCACTAGGAGGAATCGATCATGGCAAATATATCTTTTCAAAAAATACAAATGATCATCAGCTTGACGGCCTCGAGTTGCATCGTCGCATGTTCAAAATCTCCTTCAGCCGCTGAAAATAAAGCGGGTTCCGCCAGCTCCATAAAGTCTGTGATGGCACCTCAAGCACCTGCGAACAAACTATCCGGTGATGGCTTCGGCTTAGAGGGCACGACTACTGGTAATGCTGCTCCGACTACGACAACAACGACTCCGGCTTCAACGACAATTCCTAAGGGAGCCATTGCTGCCCAAGGTGGTGGATACTGGGATAAGCCAACAGTAGAAGCTGACAAAGCTGTCGGCGGAACTGGCGTGCTCCAATATTACGATAAAACTGGAGCAGCACAGCAATGGTTCGGCGGATATGGTGCGCCAAAGAATGGCGTCTATCAGAGTGATGCTTCCAACACTTCAACATTTACTATGATGAAGGGAATTAACAACACGTTAGATCCAAGTCAGCAATTCGTGGTGAATACAGGCTCAAACGGTTGGGCAAACGCAAATGGTCAAATTTTGAATTCGCAAGGTCAACCGTATTCAATTCCTGGAACAAATGGTCAAAAAATCGTGAGCCAAGGCTTCAATTACGGAACAAACGGAATGAATTATAATTGGCTTGCTAACGATGGTACTGGCTCGGAAATGGGGCAGAAACTCTTCAAAACTTCCGGCTATGATTTGAATCAAGGTGCTATGGCGGGAATGACTTATTATGATTCGACGGGTAAAGCGATTCCTTATCAACCTACTTCTCAGTACAATCCAAACTCAATAGGTAATGGCAGTTTTCAAACTCAGCCGCTTGGTGGAATGACACCTATTGCGGGTTTTTTATCGGCCTTATTTCGCTAAATAATTTTTTTGAATTCTTTGCCGGAGGAAAAATTTTGTGAAAAAGACAATGCGAACTCAAGATTTGTTTTTAAAAAATCGAATGATGTTCGCATCTCTTGCGATCTTTGGTCTTATTATTTCTTGCCAAGGGCCTGAGGCTCCAAAACGTAAATCGGGTGAAGATGCTGCGGTTTTAAGGGGTAGAGATCCCACTGAACCAACTCCTACCCCTGCCCTGAATCCTTCCGCTTCGCCTACTGCGGGGTCCTGCGAAGAACAGTGGACGCAACATATCGCGCATTTTAAGGTTGGTTCAAAATTAATATACAACGCGTATATGACTTCAAGTTCGATCGCTCAAACGCAGACGAATGGATCCACGAATAATATATTGGCGCAGCGTTACACACTGATTCACACCGAAGAAGTCACTGCGTCAACTGATGCCGAGGTCACTCGTAAAATTACAATATCATCGACTAATAGTTTTGTAACGGCGCTGCTCGCAGTCATGCAGTTACCGCAAACGATCACAGTAAAAAAAGAGTCGTTTATTTCTCTATGTCAGAAGGCATCGAATCAAAGTGCCAGTACTGTGACGATTACTGACGCTAACATTCAGGTTTTAGAATCTCGCGATGAGACTTTTGATCTGAATGGCAAGCAAACTCCCAGTCGATTTACAAAATTGAAAGGAACTGTTGGCACGACGATTACTGCGGATATTCAAGCATGGATGAGTAAAGATATATCAGGTCTCGTTTTGAAACAGATTACGAACTTGTCCGGGTTACCACTAGGTGGCACCGCAGTCATCACAGATGAGTTGAGTAGTTCTACCGTAAATTAATACTAAGAAATAAGATTAATGAAAAGGCGGGATTTGTTTAACTCGCTCTGTTCCTTTAATAAAATCTAAATATTGCCAAGTACTTCAGGTCAGTCTATGATTTTCGTCTTTCGGACTAACGTAGACACTTTTTGATTCTGGAGTATCTGAATTATGCATAGATCTCATTTGATCGTATCGATTTTGGCAGTTGGATTTTCTGCCCAAGGTTTTGCTGCGAGTACTGAGCAGCCTCTTAGTACCAACGAAGAACGTGGCCTAAGCTATTCCACCGGCGCAGAATCTGCAACATTGCCAGGCGGTGTTGTTCGTGTTCGCTTGCCGTATCAGATTCAAAATGGCGATAAAACTTATGATAAAGACGGCAATAAATCGGATGCCGCGGCGAAAGTTTCTGCAAGCGGCGGAGCGCTCGTTCTTGAGTACGGTTTAACCGATAGTCTATCCTTGCAAATGAAAACGGATTATCGCAAGGCTCAAACGATTAAGTTTACAGATCAGTTTCGGGCAGATACCAAATCTAATTATTATGCGTCGACTTTTAGTACGTTGACGAGTTCTACTGGTGTAGCGATTACCGATCAAGCATCGTTGGAAACAGCACTCAAAACTGCGATCATTGGCGGATGTGTTGCAAATGGTACGTCAGCAGCCAATTGCAGTGCGGCATATGATGCAGGGACGATACCCTCTACAGGATTATCGACCACACTTACACAAACCTTTGGTGCTGGAAATGCTAACCTCACCGCAAAACAATGGGTGGCGCAAGCGGGCGCGGGAATGGAAGCTCGGATCGCTCCAGCGACCACGGCTGGTCTGGACGGAGCCGAATACGAAGGTCACATGGCGCTTGGCGATACACTCGTTGGAATTCTTTATAACCCTATTAAAGAAGAACCACTCTACGTTGCCATCGGCGGGGGCTTTCGATTACCAACAGGTAATCGTAATCTTGGAATCAATGAGCAAGATTTTACTCGTTCAGCTTACGAAATTGGTGTACGCGCCAACGTCGATTACCTGCCGATTGATTGGTTTATGATCTCTGTACAAAATCAATCAGAAGTGGGAATTGCTGGAACAAAGCGTGAAGTTGCAGGCGTTTCCCATGAGATGTCCCGCAAAGGCGTGCGTAACGTTGGCTTTGTCTACTTGAAGCCTTCACTCCACGTATTCCATCCGTCTTTGGCCGCTGTAAAAACCAACTTCGGTCTGAGCTATGACTATGACAGCGGTGAGTATGATAATGCAAATAGTGTAACAACCGGTGGTGATCGTACAGCGCAGGTTTGGAAATATGTTGGTATCGGTTATAGCTTCCTTCATAGCATGGCCCTCCCTATTCAATTTGATATTGAATATGAAACCCCTTATTCGGGCAAAAACGTCGCGATTGCTACCACTAAGTTGACGTCGACATTGAAAGCCTACGCCCGGTTCTAGATTCAGATTTGAGTAGGACAGCCCATCGTAACCAAAACTCAGGGCCTGAAATTCATTGAATTTCAGGCCCTGAGCAGTTGGCGTGGTTGTCCTACACAAGTTCCCTTATTTCTTAAAGAGCATCATCGCACGGATTTTTTGGCGAGCGTGATCGACGATCTGTTCGGGATACCCTGTCTTCTTACGGATGTCCGCTGAGGGATTATGAATGTCTTTGCCGGCGACATTAGCTAACTCGGGTACGAAGGTCTTAATGTAAATCCCTTCAGGATCGAAACGCTCACTCTGAAGCTGTGGGTTAAAGATTCTAAAATAAGGTTGTGCGTCACAGCCTGTGCTTGCCGCCCATTGCCAGCCACCATTATTGGGAGCGAGATCTCCGTCTAAGAGTTGATTCATAAACCAGTGCTCTCCCCTGCGCCAATCGATTAAAAGATCTTTCACAAGAAACGATGCAACGATCATCCGAACACGATTGTGCATCCAACCAGTGGTGTGAAGTTGCCGCATTCCGGCATCAACAATAGGAAAGCCCGTGGTTCCGGTTTTCCAGCGTTCGAATAACTCATCACTTTCATCCCAGGCTAAATCCTTGTACTGTATTTGAAACGCTTCGTGTTCGACCCGCGGATGATGCCAGAGGATATGATAATAAAACTCTCGCCAGGCGAGTTCTTTAAGGAATTTGGTAGCACCATCATCGCCCTTGACCTCGCAGTACTCTAGGTCATAAGCGGCAATTAACTGTGGCACTGTAAACGAACCATTCTTTAAAAACATACTGATTTTTGAGGTTCCATCTTGGCTTGGGATATCTCGCGATGTCCCATAAAAAGCGAGTGAACCGGACCAGGATTTCACGCGATTCCAAGCGACTACAGATCCTGCTTCAGGAATCGGAATGCTCACATGTTTTTTGTTGTCTTGGCTCACGTTTTCACATTGATCGACCGGACAATGATCACCTAGGAGTTTGCTCCAGGTTAACGAAAATAATTCAGGATTTTTGCGCTTTAACTTGAGATCGAGATAAGCAAGGCCCGCTCTCTGAATCGCAATCCGTTCTTGAATTTCGGGAGTTCTCAGGAGCTCAAACCAACGTTTCGCAAATGGCGTAAAAATTTGATAGATTTTGCCCTGACCGCTGAGGAGTTCGTGTGGTTCAATGAGCAAATGATCACGTTCCGTATGCACTTCCACATTCCAGGATTGCCAGAGCTTACGGATACGCTCGTCGCGCTGACGCGCGAAGGGCTCGTAGTCTCGTCCCCAAGAAATTAAAGATGGCATCGGAACATCTGCGGCTTTAAGTTTCTGACGCAGAAGCTCGAAACCCTCGTCAGGTCCAACATCCAGCACTAGTAGATCGCCGCCACTAGACTGCAACTCGGTTTTGAGTGCGTTCATCGTGTCCAAAAAAAATTGAAAGCGATTATGAGAGAAATCTTGGCGCGTAAGAAACTTGCGATCGAAGCAGAAGATGCCTAAGACTCTACCTTTATGCTTAAGAACGTTTGTCCGGAGTGCACCGTTGCCGGCAACGCGAAGGTCGCGGCGGAACCAATGTAGCCCCCAGGGGTCGGAAGTCGTCACGGATTTTCTGCCTTTTTGTGGGTTTTGGACAGTATGTAATTTAACAGATACTAGTAATTGCAGGATGTTATGCTGAAATTGTGGAGCCCGCAAGGCGAATGGTGTATCTTAGACAACATGTGAATTTAAAAGGAAGTCGCGACCGCATGGAATTACTGACTCAATTGATTGATCTTTTCAAGTATCTTATCGATTTATTTTTACACCTTGATCAACATCTTTCTGAAATCGTAAATCAGATGGGCGGCTGGACCTACGGGCTTTTGTTCTTAGTTATTTTTGCTGAAACTGGTTTGGTGATCACGCCATTTCTTCCCGGCGATAGTTTATTATTTGCGGTGGGCGCAATCGCAGCTCTGCCAGCCGCTAATTTAGATCTTTGGAGCCTTATTGGTCTGATGTTTGCTGCAGCTGTTCTTGGCGATGCCTCGAATTATGCGATTGGCAAGTTTATTGGCCCTAGGGTTTTGCGAAGCGAAAATAATTTATTCTTAAATCGGAAACATCTTCTTCATGCACAAAAATTTTATGAGAAGCATGGTGGTAAGACTATTATTTTAGCGCGTTTTATTCCGATTGTCCGTACGTTTGCGCCGTTTGTTGCTGGAGTTGGGCATATGGGCTATCTGCGTTTTGCCATTTTCAACGTAACGGGAGCTTTTCTCTGGGTTCTACCGTTTACCCTTGCTGGGTATTTCTTTGGAAATTTACCGTTCGTAAAACAATCGTTTCATTACGTGATTCTTGTGATCATTATTCTTTCCGTACTGCCGGCAGCCTATGAAATTTGGAAGGCTCGCTCTGAATCTCAGGCAGAGAAAGTGAAGACGAATCCAGTATGAGTCCGGTTGCACAAACTCTAGTGCTTCTTCTCATTATTGGCATAAACGGCTTTTTGGCTTTGTCCGAAATGGCGCTCGTTTCTGCCCGTAAAACACGTTTGCAAAAACTTGCGGATGATGGTCATCACGGCGCCACTATCGCGCTGCTCCTGGCGGAATCCCCTACTCGTTTTCTGGCATCGCTACAGATCTGTATTACTATTCTTGGCATTGCAGCAGGTGCTTGGGGTGGCGCTAATCTTTCGGGTGGAATTGATCTTTGGATCCAGCGGCATTTACCCTCGCTGGCACCTTGGTCCCATGGCTTCAGCGTGAGCTTTGTGGTTGCGATAGAGACCTTTCTGATGGTCCTACTTGGCGAATTACTACCAAAGCGTTTAGCGCTGTTCTCGCCAGAAAAGATCGCCATGTATGTTGCACCGCTGATAAATAATGTTGGAAAAGTAATGTCTCCGGCAGCCCACGTCTTAAGCCGTATCACAGACCGCGTGATCGGACTGTTACCGATTCATACTCGCAGTCTCACCGATTCTAGTGTGACCGAAGATGAAATTAAAATTATGGTAGAACAAGGGACTGAAGCGGGAGTTTTCAATAAAACAGAAGAGAGCATGCTTAAACGTGCTCTAGGTTTTCCGGATCTCACGGGCGCTGATCTAATGACACCGCGAACAAGAGTCGTCTGCATTAATATAGATGAACCCGTAGAACGCTCTGTGGATTTGATGCTGACGGAAGGGTTCTCAAAGTATCCTGTGTATCGCGGAAGTCAGGACAATCTTATCGGCGTTGTCTCCATTAAAAAGATTTATTCGCAGCTTCGCAGTGGCCAAAAGCCAAATTTAAATAAAGCGATGGTTCCGCCCATTTTTCTTCCTGATTCAGCGAAGGCTGGGTATATGATTGAAACGATGAAACGCGAGCGCCAGCATATTGTGATGTTGATCGATGAATTTGGCGGCTTCGCTGGGCTCGTTTCGGCAACCGATCTAATGGAAGCGGTCGTTGGAGAGGTGCCAGGAGGGCACTTGGGAGATGCGCCGAAGTTCGTCCAACGCAGCGATGGCAGCTGGCTTGTGGATGGCCTAGTGGGCCTTTATGAGCTAGAACGTGAGATCGGCTTTGTGGCAACCGAGAGTGTCGCTGAAGATTGCCAAACATTAAGCGGACTCGTGATGCATTATCTTGATAGTATCCCTCGCGAAGGCCAATTTGTGGAGATGCCAGGCTGGGTTTTGAAGTGGTCGATATGGATCACAATCGTATCGATAAAGTTTTGGTGACACGTTTAGAGTTGCCGGCAGATGAAATGGTCGGTGAGGAAATGTATGCGGATACTCATAGTTGATGATGAACGAGTCCAGCGCGAAACACTTGGTGCTATATTAAGTGATCGCAACTACGAAGTAACATTGGCATCTGGCGTGATCGAAGCAAAAGCGAAGATTTCCACGCAGATTTTCGATATTATTTTTTCAGATTTCAAAATGCCGGATGGCACCGGTGTGCAGGTTGTAGAACATGCGCGTAAATTGCTCCCAGAAGCAATGGCGTTTATTATGACAGCATATGCGGATGTCAATAGCGTCATCGAGTCGATGCGTCTTGGCGTTCTCGATTACTTGCTGAAGCCTATTAACGTTGAAAGCTTGCTGAATAAACTGAGCTTGCTTCAAGAGCGGCTTGAGATGCAACTTGAGTTGCAAGATCTGAGATCGCAGTTAAACCGCCAAGAAGTGGGCATGCTGCTAGGAGAGAGTGCCAGCGTCGACGCCGTAAGGAAGATGATCGATCAGGTTGCAGAAACAAAAGGAACCGTGCTGATTACCGGTGAAAGTGGAACTGGTAAAGAAGTCGCGGCAAGACTGATTCATTCAAGAAGCGCTGACGCAAACAAAAAGTTTGTGGCCATCAACTGCGCAGCAATCCCAGAGAACTTACTTGAAAGCGAATTATTCGGGCACAAAAAAGGCTCCTTTACTGGCGCCGTCTCCGACAAGGAAGGGCTTTTTAAGATCGCAAATGGTGGTACCGTTTTCTTAGATGAATTAGGGGAACTGCCAAAAAGCCTACAAGCAAAGTTACTGCGCGTATTGCAAGAGCGGGAAATTACACCAGTTGGAGATATAAAACCCATAAAGATCGATATTCGACTGATTGCCGCCACCAATCGTGATTTGTCGAATGAGGTCGCCTCGGGAAGTTTTCGTCAAGATTTATACTATCGCATCAACGTCGTGCAAATTGTGATGCCATCACTGAGAGATCACATAGAGGATGTGCCAGCGCTTGCCAGACATTTTCTCGACAAATACGTGAGACAGTTTAATAAACGCCCGATGCGTATGAGCAACGACGCCGTTCGTGCGCTCATGGAGTATCACTGGCCGGGAAACGTGCGCGAACTAGAAAATGTGATTGAACGCGCTATCATTCTTGGTCCAAATGGTGGACTGATCGAAGTGGAAAATCTTCCTCCAACATTTCAGGCGTTGCGCTTAAGTCAGAATACAGATGAATCGGAATCACCTTTAAGCCTAGACGTTGCGATATCGAGTTTTTCACGACGTCATATTTTGAAGGTCTTGGAAGCAACTCAGTATGAAAAGAAAGAGGCAGCGAAGTGTCTTGGTCTCAGCCTTTCGAGTTTATATCGGAAAATGGATGATCTTGGCCTACCCATGAAGAGTGTGGGCGAAGCGACCAAACCATGAAAATCTTTCGTCGATTAGGCGGACGAATCTTTATCACATTTGCAATGTCGCTGATGTTGCTGGCTATCTTCTTTGGTGGATTGTCAGCACATTTTGGTCGGCAGATGGTGATTCATAGTAGTTCGAACGAGCTGCGTGTTCTTTCTGTCGTCATAAGCCAATTGATTCAAAAACAATTTAGTTCACTAGAAGCAAATCTTGAGGTGGTAACTGAGAGTCCGCTCGTGATTGATGCAATTGAATATGGGGGTAGATCAAAGAAGGATCTCGAAATCTACCTCGGTGAACAAAAGGCGCGGTTGCCTATTTTTGAAGATATTATGATTTACGGCGCCGATGGTAAGTGTATCGCTGCGACAGATCCCGACTGGTATAAAATCAATGGTAAAAGTTATCGTTTTTTTAAAGAGGGACTTGAGGAATTTGGCTTTCCGAGTATCTACGGCACCGATAGTGCGGGTAAGGTCCAGTTAGTTTCGGCACCGATTTTCGATAGTCGCTCTCATGCAGTAGGTGTCGTGGTGGCTATTCGCCTGAATGCGGTCTATGATCTTATGGATCAAAAGTTTGGCTTGAGTGAGACGACGGATGCTTTCTTGGTCGATGAAGATTTGCGGTTTATCACCCCTGGTAAGGCGGGGCCTGCGGAGCTAGTTGAGTCTCACTTGGTGAGTACAGCGCTCAAAGAACACGTTCGTGAAGAGTACTGGGTTGGAGAATATAATAACTATCACGGCGATAAAGTATTAGGCACAGCTTTAAAAATTCCGGGATATAGCTGGTATATTGTGATTGAACGGAAGTATGGCGATGTTGTTAGGCGTATTACTGCTATGCAGCGAGTACTTCTGGCTGTTGCAGTAGTGCTTATTGTCATCTTCGTGATTGCTTCATTGTTATTGAGTCGCTCCATCACTCAGCCCATCCTGCAGTTGGTTGAGTCAGCAAGAGGGATGGGTGAAGGTAATCTGAATGTTCCCGTGATGATTCCAAGGCAAATTGAGGAAGTTGAATTTCTGGGCGAGGAATTCGAACGCATGCGGCTAAGCCTTGCTCAGAGTCAGAAACAGCTAAAAGAGCGGCTTGAAATCAGCGAAGCCTTAAGAATTGAAAGCGAACGTCTCGCCGCAATTGGTACGTTGGCTTCCAGTTTGGCGCATGAGATCCGCAATCCCCTCAATGCAATGAGTCTTTTATTATCAAGACTAAATTCCATTGCACATGCCGAGCAACGGCAGGGCATCGTTCACGATCTCTTTGGCGAGATTGGACGGCTTGATCGGCTTGTAAATAGTATTTTAGATTATGCCCGCCCTCTGCACCTTGATAAAACGCGCATCGACCTCATCCAGTTGGTTGACTCCGTAGCAATTTTATATCGACCACTACTAGCTGAGCGGAAAGTTTTCTTGATGTTAGATTATCAACTAAAGTCACTTATGATTTCTTTAGACGTGGACCGTATCAAGCAGTGCCTGGTGAATCTTATTCAGAATGCGATGGAGGCAATGCCTGAAGGTGGCACCATGAGCATGAGTGTCAAACGTAGTGGCGATTATGCGCGTATCGAAGTTTCAGATACTGGAAGCGGGGTCCCGGTGGAACTGCATCACAAACTTTTCAGTTTGTTTTTTACAACGAAGGAAACCGGGACTGGTCTCGGACTCTCGACTGTTCACAAGATCGTGATGGCACATGGAGGAAGTATTGAAATCGAAAGTGATCCAGCAAAAGCTTCCAATGGCGAAGGGCCGGTTGGGACTAAGTTCCTGCTACTCTTGCCGAGTTGAACAAAGTTTGTCCAAAATGAGAAAGCTTAGCTACTTCGCCAGGTTTTTCCCCATAAATAGGAATGTGATGGATCACTTTCTCAAAAACGAGAAAAATAACTCATGACAACTTGTTAATAATCCAATAATATTATGATCTTATGGTCAATTAAAAAGGAGGCAATCTTGGCCGAAATGTTGCTTCATAACCTGCACACGTTGTGTGTGAATTTTAATCACTGAATTTTTCTAGGAGTGAAACATGAAAATCGTAAACGCACTAGTTGCAGTTGCTGCTTTGTCTGCTGGCGTCGCTATGGCTGCTGACAAAAAAGACCATGGTACCCCTAACTGTGAAGTTGGCGGCAAAAAAGCTCACGTTAAAGACAAAGCTGCTTGTGAAAAGAAACACGGTAAGTGGCTTGAAGAAGCTGCTGCTGCCGCTGCTCCAGCTGCTGAAGCTCCTGCTGCAGTTGCTCCAGCTGCTGAAGCTCCACACAAGTAATATACTTGGTGGTCTCTTTTTTTTAAGAGATGCGACAAAAAAAAGAGGATGGTTGAATAAACCATCCTCTTTTTGCGTTAACTTCTAGATTTTACCATCGCTCAACTTACCATTTGGTCCGAGCACCGAGCGCACAAAACTATTCCAGCCAGTACAGTTACCAACCACGGAGGTATCGGGTTGGCCGTTCCAGCGCAAAAAACAACTTTCGTTAAATTCATCACCCAAGAGGCCTAGATGCATTTCCAATAAGCCGCTTGCATAAACGAATTGATCATTAGCCTTGTCGTATTCAAGCCGTGTTTTCTTGGCGACTGTGTTTATCTTGTTATCGATAACTAGGGCCTCAGCAAAAAAATTTCTAGCATCAGGATCCCAGTTAACTGAGAGATAGGCTCGGTAGGTATCTTTTGGAACACTATGATCTAACAGCCATGCCCTGCGATTGACCGAATCGCCTGAGAAATAGGGAGCTCGAGTTGCCTCGACAGCAACTTGCCAGAATGGATCACTGGGGTTGACGGCTTCGACACTGACAATTTGCGGCCCTACTTGGGCATACAGTCCGGCATTTTTTGCCGAAAGATTACGTAATACGACACCGTGCCGGTTAATTCCGATGTCGCCACCAGCACCGCCGATCAACAGATTTAGGCCAACCCCACCGCCATAGTAACTGCCCAGGATATCATTTAGCTTTCGACCGTGAAAAAGGTCGATAGCAGTTTGACTGTCATAGGAATATCCACCCCCAATAGCTAGGAACTGAACCATTCCGACATGAACTGGAGCTTGCGCGATAACCGTTCCGTTTATATCGAGAAGAGTTAACTGCGCAGCTTCGATGGTTTTAGTGGATGTTCCAGCGACCGCGCCGATGTCATAATGAGCCGTATTTTTAAAAACGATTGCAATATCATTTGCTTTATAGGGCTCATTATCAGTTCGTTTGACGACACTTGCAGCAACATTGGCTCCATTGGTATGGGAACGATTCTTACAGCCCTGCATGGATGTAATGATTAGACAAGCTGCGAGTACGGCTAAAAATTGCATCATAGATATTCCAATCCGGGTTTGCGATTTACTTTGAAGAACCATGATCCTTTGCAAGAAAAATCTTCCCTAGTTTATCGCCAATCCAAACTCTGAAGCGATCGATATAAGCATAGGATGCGGGAACAACTACCAGGCTGAGGAGCGTGGATGAAATAAGTCCACCGATGACTGCTATACCCATTGATGTACGCTGCTTCGAGGCTTCGTTTAAGCCCATCGCGACCGGCAACATTCCGGCAATCAATGCAACTGAGGTCATAAGGATAGGACGCAGCCGCGTCTTACCGGATTCCATCATCGCCTCGTTGCGACCCATACCCTCAGCGACTTTTTGATTTGCGTAGTCGACCAGTAGAATGGAGTTCTTTGTTGCGATACCTAATAAGAGAATACAACCGATCATCCCGAAGAGATCGAGTGATGAGTGCATCACAAGGAGTGCATAGAGGGCGCCAGAGACCGCGAGAGGTAGTACCAGCATGATCGTGAAGGGAGTTACAAACGACTCATAAAGTGATGCAAGAACAAGGTAAATAAAGATCACGGACAGAATAACTGCAATGATCATATTCACAATCAGTTCTTGGAAGTTCTCTGCCTGCCCCACGAATTGATAGCGCATCCCTTCGGGTAATTTGATTTCAGTTGCAAAGATGTGGTCGATATCATTCATCACGCCATTTAGACCTGGACCGTTAGGAGCAATATCTGCAGAGATCTGAATATAACGGCCACGGTCCTGGCGGTTGATGTTTGCGGGACTTGTAGTCTCAACCTTATCGGCAACACTGCTTAGACGAACAATCCGTCCGTTAATGTTGGGGACATATGTTTCATAGAATGCCTGTCCAAGATCTCTTTGACTTTCTTTAAGACGAACTCTGATGTCGAATTCACGGCCGTTTTCGCGGTAGACAGCGGGCGTTGCACCCTCGACGAGTGTGCGAAGTTCCATACCGGCAATATTGGGCGCAACTCCTAGGCGTTCTGCTTTATTGCGATCGATAACAAACTGCGTTTCTGGTTTGCCGGGGCGGTGACTCGTGTCGACATCTTTCAGGCCCGGATTAGTTTTTAATTTTGCTAGGAGAAGATTGGAGTACTTTTCAATTTCTTCGAGATCTGTTCCGACGATATTGACGTTGAATGGTCGCTGTCCGCCGCCCACCATATCAATGTCTTTGACGACTGGGTTTGCAAAACTAAATTCCTTGAGTTCTTCGCGAAGAATATCTTTGAATTGGCTCGTATTCATGGTGCGTTGTTTGGAGCCTACGAGAAAGATATAAAACTCGGCGACGTTTGATTGACCGTCTTTATTACCTACGGTCAGTACTGCAGTTTTTACTTCTTTATGGGCTCGAAGCTTGGCATCTACTTGTTTTGCAACTTCGTCCATGCGACCTAGGCTAGTTCCAGGTGGAAGATCAAGCGCTACTGCAAACTCACCGTTATCCTGCGGCGATAAGAAAGTCTTTGGAATAAATTTTGCTGAGTAAAGGCTACCAACGAATACTGCAACAGAGATTGAAAGGGTGATAAATGGATGTTTGATGCAACCCCGAAGAACTGACGTATAGATCCTTTCGAGAAACTGCTGAAATAATTCAAACGCATCGAGTAAGGGGCCAACAGTGTATTTCGCGATTCCCGTACGAGTTGTTTCATGACTTCCACCAAAATAAGCCGACATCATAGGAGCAATAGTTAATGCATCAAATAGCGAAATGGCCATCGCAAAGCAAATCGTAAGGCCGAATTCTTTGAAAAATTGACCAACGATACCTTGAAGAAATCCAATAGGACCAAACACGGCAATAACGGTCATGGTGGTTGCTATCACCGCGAGAGAAACTTCGGCGGTACCATCGATAGCGGCGTTAATAGCTGATTTACCCATTGCACTGTGCCTGAAGATATTTTCTCGTACGACGATCGCGTCATCTACTAAGAGGCCTACGGCAAGACTGAGTGCTAGAAGGGACATAATATTGATCGTGAAGCCTGCCCAAGCCATAAGAATAAATGCACCCATGAGCGAGTTCGGCAAGGCCAGTCCGGTAATTAGGGTTGAACGTGCACTACCTAAGAAGAAGAACACGACTAGGATCGTTAGGGCAATACCGATAAAGATCGATTCTTGTACGTCAGAGACGTTTGCTTGAATCACGTGTGCGGTGTCTCGTACGAACTCCAATTTAGGTTTTCCTGGAGCTTCATCAACCGATTTTTGGATGCGTGTAAGTTCTTTCTGGATATTTTTGGTCACGGCAATGGTGTTGGCGCCGGATTGCTTAAAGATCATAAACATAAGAGTTTTTTGACCATTGAAGTAGGTTCTCGCTGTTTCATCGACGAGAGCATCTTCGACAGTTCCTATTTTGCTTAGCGAAACAGGAATATCGTTACCCAGGAAGTTGACGATGGTGTCGTTTAGATCAGAAATAGATTTAAACTCACCAACTGTCCTTAGTGACATTTCTTTTTCGCCACGGTCATTTTTTCCGACCGGGATATTCTGTCCGGTCGCGGCGATACGTTCGGCTACCAAGGATGCATTAATTTCGTAATCTTTTAGAGCATGACGGTCGAGATTGACGTGAACCTCGCGTTTTCGACCGCCGATAACTGTAACAAGGCCAATCTCAGGCACCTGTTCTAACTTAGGACGAATCACTTCATCGGCGAGATCAAATAGCTTTGCGGCTGGAAGGTCGGCTGTTAACGTTATCGTAGCGATGGGTTGATCAGAGGGCGATATACGGCGGATTGTCGGTTCTTTTACATCAGTGGGTAGTTTTCGCTTGGCAGTGGCAACTCTGTCCCGCACTTGTTGTTCGGCGTACTTAATATCGGTCTCGAGGGTAAATTCCACGACAACAAGACTGGCACCTTCTCGACTAATGGAGCGTACAGTTTTAATACCAGATATTCCTGAAACCTCGTCTTCAAGAACTTTAGACACCTGGGTCTCAATTTCTTTAGGACCAGCACCAGGATAGATAGTTGTGACAGTGACAACCGGAAATGTCACGTCGGGAAACAGATCGACAGGTAACTTTTTCATCGAAAGAAAACCGACCGTGAGCATCAGAATAATAACTGCGGTTAGAAAAACTGGTCTTTTGATGGAAATATTCGCTAAACTCATCCTTCACCTCCAAAAGTCTTCATGCGAGCAATGATGCCAAGAATCTCTGCTTTGTTACGGATAACGTTTAGCTGTGACAGTGCAAAGTCAGTTTCGTACTGGGTCACTTGGAACATCGTCGATCGTCCGCGTTTTTGACGACCACGTTCGGCATCCAGTTTTCTTCTTTGAGTGTCTTCCACTCTTTGAACTAGGTTGAGCCGAGATTTTGACTCGTCGAGCTTACGGACGAGATCTGCCCATTCGCGGTCAATTTCATAGCGTTTGCGAGTAGCAATGAGGTTGGCAGCTTGTTTGTCTTTTGCCCACGCTCCTCTTAAGCGGTTGGTGGCATCCCCACCGATGGGTGCAGAAAGCTTTAAACCAACACTCCAAGTGGGGTGTGTTGTCTTGGTGGATCCTGATATGGCTTTTGTTTGCGAATCTGCATCACGACTGTTTAGAGTCGCTGCGGCAAATACATCTAATGAGGCATCATATTTGGTATCAGAGAGACCCATGCCAAGATCTGTTAATTTTTCGGCTAATAAAGCCGCCTTCAGATCTTCACGGTCACCAGATCTTGCAGGAACTGGGATTTTTGCGATGAGTTCTGGGGTGATTTTAAGTAGTTCCTCTTTTACGACGGATTCATTGCTGCCGCGAGCGGTATTGAAGGCATGACTTGCCGCTCGCTCCTCATCCAGTGCCATTGTCAATTCAATATCTCGGACGTCATGCAGTGCTTCCGCTTGAATGAGGTCGGCGGCATCCGCCAGTTCACTGCGGACGCGCGATCGATTCCAATCGATGATCTTATTGGCGCGTTCCAAATTTTCTTTTGCAGTGCGGACGCTGTCGCGAGCAATGACGAGATGCCAGTATGCACCTTCTGCTTCACTTAGAGTCATTTTGCGCTTTAGACCTTCAGTAAATGTGGATAGTTGACCTTGAGCTTGTTGAAGTTCAATCGATTTTTTCAAATCCTGGCCGAAGCGATTTTTAAGAAGAGGTTGGGAGATTTCTAAGGTCGATGATGCATCGTACCAGGTTGGTTCTGGAACATACGCTGGGTTCGTGTCTTTGATACTTGTCTTAGAGGTGGTGTAATAGATCTTGGCTGCAGTGCCCCATTCGGTGAGCTTAGAAACCCCTGCTTGATACATTAGATAATCGGTTTCGGAGCCACGCTGTGAAACAGGTGAAAGTTCTTTTTTATCCTGCGTGCTTTGAATAGTGGCAAATACGTTTGGCTGATAGACCATTTCCGCGTCGGCGGTCTTCTCCGAGGCTGCCTCGGCGGTTAGTGAAGATGCCGAAAAACTTGTGTTATGTGTTTTAACTTGTTGAAGGTATTCTTCGAGATTTAGAGCAGAGGCCGCCTCCGCCCTACCGACAAGCAGAGCTAGTGCTAGCAATGTGTCCTTTGAGTTTAGAATGTTCGTCTTTTTCATATGCGAAACCCCCCTCCAAGATATTTATTAAAAATTTGTTTTTATTTTTTTTGTATTCCACCGAGGACACTACGCAGTAGATACTCGCGGATTTCAGCCCTTTTTGCAGGATCTGAAATATGAACTTGGAAATAGGTTCGTGCGATATCTTGATTTTTTCCGAGATGGAGTAGGACACCGTAGAAGTTAGAGGCACTGATCAATGGGTGGACCCATTCAGCGAGGATATTTTCGGTTTTGGCCGCGTCAAAGAAGGCGACTAGGCGCTCGAAGGCCTTTAAAAATGTTTGTTCGAAAATATCTCTTACAAGCGGAAGTTCACTACTGAGGTCTCTTTGAAGTATTGTGCAGATGTCGGGATGTTCGATATGGTAAAGCAGCATCTCATCAGTGAACATGCCTAGACGGATTTTGAATTCCTCAAGCGATTTCGCAGGTGTTAGAATATCATTTGCAACCTGTAATCTTGTCGTTGCAGCGTTCTCAATACACGCGCGAAATAATCCTTCCTTGCCCTGAAAATGATAGCTGACAAGGCTGATGTTCACTCCGGCATCACGAGCGATATCTTGAACGGTCGTGGCTTTAAAACCCTTTTCCGCAAAGAGCCGCTGGGCAGATTGAATAAGCTGTTCCGGAGTCGAATCCTTTTTCGCCATCATTTGCCTAGGTGCTCCAGTACGATTTTCGTTCTCATATTTTATCGTGTAACAAACTCGCAATCAAACATCTATTTGAATTTTTAAAATTATCAATTTAAATTTTGAAATGTATGTACAACTGAGATGTTTTTCTTTTAATACAGAGAGTTAAATCTTGTGGTCGAGTTATCAACCCTTGGATAATCGCAGAATGACGGTTGTAACTCGGGCAGATGTGAGGACTTCGGTGGAAGTTTTTTCCCAAGTTTTAGGCGTGGCAATTGATCTGAGATACAATATTCCTATCACTCAAAATAAGAATTTCCCTGAGGTGCTCAATGCGTATTCAAAGCATTTGGATCAGAATTGTAATTTGTATTGCGATGATTGTTGTCGGATGCCGAGCGGCGAAGTCTAAGCTAAATGAGGCGATCTCTGGTTCCGGAGTGCAAGGTTATTCTCAACCCGGTAAAGGGTTTAAAATGTTAAGTCGCGAAGTCACGGAAGCAGTTTGTGTGACTGGTGATAATGGCAGTAGTAACGACGTGATCGGAGCACCTAAGAACGCCGACACAACGGTACGTCCACAGCCAGAAAATCCAAATATTCCGCCATCCATAATTACAGATCCAAAACCTCATTCGCCTGACACGGATACACCCACTACGGATCCTACAGATACCCCTACGAATATTCCAACAACGACGCCTACCATCATAAATGATGATCCGTATACAATCCCTTGGGGGAATTTACCGAAAGCTAAGCTGGGCGCACTGGCACCGGCATCGCGGCTTAATGTCGACGCCGCGATTGTTATGCTGGGAGCACAAGATCCAACACCGACTCCTGTGGCCAAAAGCTTTGCGTTAAATAGTGATCAAAGTGGTGGGGCAGCAGTCGAGCTATTCTATCTTTCAACCATCAACGATGTTCGCGCAGCCATTAATGCTTCTTACAAAGATTCTACTTCCGTCGGAAGTGCTGCCGGTGATGTCGATGCGGATATCGGTGGACAGATGGCTATAAACCTTGAGTCAAAATATCGTAATACCCAGGAGAACATGTATATTCTGATGCACGGTATCAAAACCTTTCCACTTTTAAGCAATGATGTCATTACAAATCCAAAATTTAATCCTGCTTATAGCAAGGTAGTCTTTGGTAACAGCTCGACGGAAACCCCAAAAGATGAAGCCGAGATCGTCAAAAGCTATGACACGTTTCACAAGATGTGTGGTGATTTCTATATTGAGTCCGTTGTCCGAGGCCGCGAGGTATGGTTGGTGGCAATTATGGAGCGCAGTACCTTCGAACTCGCTATGAATGGTAATGTCAAAGTCACATCAAGATCCGGAGTTAAACCGACAGCTGCAGAAGCAACCGAGGCAACGAAAAGAAACATGACGGCGGGTTTATCGGCCGATTATCAAAAAAGGCTCCTTAAAACACAAGTTGAGATTAGAGCTAGAAGTCGTGGAAAAACCGATATTACGGTCGGCAATTTTACAGTCGAAGATGCAATCGAGAGACTTAATAAAATTTTGGCCGTCGATAATATTGAAGGTGAAGGTGTCATTCAGCTAAATGTTCGGCCGTACAATAACGTACTAGCTTCATTTGGTGAAAGTGATGTTCGAATGGGTGATCTCTTTAGCGCAGATATCCGCCAGAGCAGCGCAGATATTCTCGCAAGACTAGGTCTTGAGAAAACCTGGGTATCAGCCCAAATTGCTAAAATATCGAGTACATATGATATGGACCAGTGGAGCTTTAATACGAAGATTCATAATGGCGTTGGCAAGCAATTTAAAGATTTGAAAACTTATGAGCAGGGGATTGCAAATATATTTAGGGACTGTGGTGGACCTGGTACCGATGCAAAAACTGCTAGTGCGGAGTGTATTGCCAATGCAAAGGTAATCTTGACTAAAGGACGACCTGCAGTAAATCTTCCGGAACCCTATCCTCAACGAATGGAATTCTATATTCCGGCAATTGTAAAAGATGCCGCTGCTGGTAAGACATCTTGGGGATGGCGAGTCTCAGACATGGTCACCCAAAGTGCCGCAAAAGAAGCCTGTAGAGTCGCAGGGTATTCAATGCCAGATGAAAGCAATTGGAAACGCATCATTGATGCATCTGGTAATTACACCACATGGCAAAGAAATAACAACCCGGGGTATCGGGCCGAGAATGATGATGCGGCTCTAAGTTACCCTTGTGGGCGATTCCAAGGTGGAAACTTCTGGACCAATGAAGATAGAAAAGTGATCCAAATAAAATCAGGCTGCGCGAGTAACGATATCAGGACTTCTGGTGTGCCTGCTTCGCAGTATGTCGGATTTTTTTGGACCTCGGAAGCCAGTCGCTATGGATGCGTGAAGTTTACACCGCGTAATCCTTAGGTCAGAATACCGTTACTAATCGGCATTGATCCAAGCCGAGAACCTGAGATCTTAAATTTCATGCTTTCGCTCATTTGGCGTCAAAAATTAATCTTGCACCGTCAAGTTGCCTTACTAGAATGCGTGCGCTAGTTAAGGCAAAAGTTATTCGTGGATATCATGCAGAAATAAAAACTTTGGCAATGGGAATTGGCGTTGAAGCGTTGGTTGCAATTCGGTTGACAAAACATGCACGTACATCCTATCAGCGTGTGTGGACGCATATAGTGGCGCTGCCTGAAGTATTGTCACTCCTCCACGTTAGTGGCTCTTTTGATCTTCAGGTACACGTGGCGCTTCGAGATGTTGCACATTTACGTGACTTTATTATGGATTCTCTGGCTACCAGGCCTAAGATCGATAGGTTCGAAACATCGATCATTTATCGCAGCGAACGTAGCACGAAACTTCCGAGGTACGTTAAGAGTTAAAAACAATCGCGCCTCATACTTAAACTTTGCGATATTGTCGGTTGGGTAGTTGGTATCCAATCAAGGACTATGTACAATTCTGATAGTTCCAAAGAGGAGGCCGTAGTGTTGAGAGATTATCTCAAACTTCATTTTATTGTTCTTATACCTACTAACCGCGATCTTGCGGTCTACTCCAGAGGCCTCTTAGTTTAAGTTTCAGTAAAACGACCAAAAAACATTAACTCTCGTTGTCTCAGCTTGGAACGCGGCGCATCCAAGCGACCATTTGACGTTCTTTAGTAAACCGGGACTCGCAACAGCGATAGATGGTACCTATGTACCCGCTGCTGGCACGGCAACCTTAGCGGCCACGACGATGGGAGGGTTTGCGGATGTCTTCGTTCAAGCTGTTTCTACCGGAGGTCGAGGAACCATGGGAT
>CAZUYQ010000036.1:0-16975 GCA_964624705.1 uncultured Polynucleobacter sp. | reverse complement strand
GATCGTGGTCAATAACCTTCTTATGCGGCATCATGTTTTATCCCAGATCCGAAAAAAATGAGCAAGCTGTGAAAGTGCTCGCTTCCTAGATTTTAATTTTTTAGCTCTATCGATAATTCAAGTTTTTTTGCCAGAATTCCTGGGGTTTTTTCCCTAAGAAACAACTCCGCCTTCAGTATTCCGCTCATTGGCGAGGTACTGTTAAAAAGAACAGTACCCATCCTAGAATCCCAGTACGTACATCCTCCAATCGGACCTAAACATTGCAAATAATGCGCCCCACCGTTGTCGCCAATTGTATATGTTTGTCCCACAGTGAGCGGCCATTCGTGAACACTCCCCCAACCCATTGCGTAGTCATTGCCGCTCCTGACCGCCTCAGCTGTGACAATATTGATTGAGCTGACGTCGTATTCATTAACATAAATCATATATGTACAAGATCCACGTCTGTGTAGACCCTGTGATGCCGATTCGTCGACTGAAAATTCGCAAGGGCCGGAATAGGCGGGAACACTAACATTGGTCCTCGAATTTTTGTATCTGCTTGTCTCACCACCCGACTCTTCATCTACAGGTTTTGCTCTCTGCTCCTTTGGTGGTTGGTATTGCTCCACATCGTGAGAGCGTCCTTTGGGTCTGTTGCCACACGCGCCCGCAACTGTAAGAAATATCACCGACATTAAAATTCTTCTGAAGTCATATGAAAGCATAAAGATCCCTTTAATAATACACGCGATTAATTTCCTACTTACCAACTGTCCGGCACAACGTACCGGCTCCGTTAGAAGTAGGCCATGCATCTACGATGCGCTCTACGGATTCCCAGTACACCTTTATAAAAGCACCAGAATTAGGTCGGGGTTGAATATCGCACCAAAATGGAGTCGCTGGTAATACTCGAATTTTGTTGAAAATGGCATTATCAGTCGGCAGCAAAATTGCGGCATCATCACATTTCTCCATACTCGACAAACCTGGTAAACCTTTGCAAAAGGCAACGGCCTTGCTTCCATCACCCAACTTTATCTTATCGAAAAAACGATAAAGCGCCTGTTTTCCATCAATCACAAACTCTGCACGATAGTCGAGCATTCCAGAATTGGTCATGAGAGATTCGTAAATTGCAGCATCAACACCCTCGATATAAGTTGAGGCCAACAACCCAGTAAAAAAGCGAACTCCAATTGAATTTTCTTGCCCGCGCTCTAAAGCATCGCGATAAATGATTTCATGGAGAATGAGACCGGCCTTATTAGTGTTATCGAGCCGAGACCATAGCTTTGCATCAATGAGGTAGCGCTTATCCAAAACAGTCATTGGCGTCATTTGAATGGCGATCTGCTTTACCACACAATCATCACTATGAACTACGTATCCTGAATCGTCGATATCGGTAAGGGTTGTATTGGATAAAAAATTGGCCTCATTCATAAATGTCGATGCCCATGATCGATACATGGTAGTCCGTTCAGGATCAAACCTATGAAGTCTCTTTAAAGCAATCTCAACCATAGTTGGAACATCTAACGTAGAAGAACCTATGTCGATCGTGAGATTCCTCATGGTTTTCGCTTCAAAAAAATCTAACAATTCATAGGTTGCAGCACCCGTCGCGACATCTCCGCAAACCAAAACATCTCCGCCATTACCGTGAATGTGGCCTGCATGAACCGTGGTGGCCAAAAGAATACCCGTGATAGCGACACTAGACATGATGCCGTCGAAACCTGTAATTCTCATTTCAGTTCCCTTCAATTGATTTGCTTAAACGTAGAGTTTGTACGCATATTCGATACACTTCTTCTTTTTCACCCGCTTCCAGTCGATCTGACAAGGACGCAAGAAAATTGCGAATCTCTTGCTTTGCGGTGGCGACCATTCGTGGTGAAGCTGCAAACGTAATATCAACGAAATCGCGGTCCTCCATCTTCCCGCCATCGAGTGCAGCTGCGGCAATTTCAAGGTTTTGTCGATGTCCCAATCGGATTGCGTCTGATTCCACCCCGTCAGTCGTGATGTACTGCTGGCCTGTCACGTGAAGCCCGCCATGGCTATCCTGCCGCAACATATTCAGTCGAATTAATCTGCTAACCGCTCCTTCGGCTAAGGAATTCGAAATTCCCAGACGTTTTGCAATCCACTCAGTTTTGGAAATAAATCCGTTTGTTTCTGCTAATGATAAAATGGCAAAGTGGTACCAATCAGCGATCACGTTGAATGTGTTTGCGGCAAGTTGCATATACTGCGACGTAATACCGGACTGATCTGTTTCATATCCTGAAGCGGAAATAACTTTACGAATCTCAATCGGATTCAAGGATAGCCGTCGTAGCAGCTTCTCCGCATATTGCCTTGAAACGCGTCTTTTACCATTTACAATTGCAGACAAGGGCGAAGCTTCAATACCAAGACGTTTAGCAAATGCGCGTAGAGAATATGACGGATTCTTCAGTTTCATTCGCACAAATTCGTCGCGAAGTTTCTTTTGAAACTCGGATTGCTGGCTTTGAGTGACATCATTTGGAGTCATTTTTTTCATGGCCGCGATCCTAACAGCATTGATACGTCCACAAAAGTATATTTGTCACAAAGTGTGACAAATTAATGTCGCACTTCGGTCATTTGCACATTCCTCCCCGTCGTGGCGGCATCTTCATTGGCTTCGTTCCCACCGATGTTGGATAGTACGCGTCCGACCAGTACACGGGTCCAATGATCAGCGATCAAAATTGAGATTTCATTTTGACATTGGCGTCAATCCGAAACACGACCATTAAAATTCCCAGTTTTGCATCGAATGTCGAGCATGCCCGGCTTGGTCAGCACCGGTCGGTCATGATTCGGAGTTTGATGATCTACGTTTTGTTTTGATTATTGCATTTGTCAGCGCTGTCGAATGTGCAGGAGACACCTTGGAATCTATGAGTATCAGGTTTATCTTTCTTAGTGCCCGACAGAGGTAATTTAAAAATAATATAATTTCATCTACTTCTACAAGCGGCTAACCGCGTCAGCGGGAGCCGCTGTTCATGCGTTGATCGCAGCAATTATATTGACATTTTAATAAAAATTATATAATGTGCGTAAAACTTATATAATAAACAGGTCTATTTATCGGAATTTTTTAAAAGTAATACCGGTTGTTGCCTCTGCCAATAAATAATCAGGAGTTCAGTGATGAGAGACGTGAGTTTAAAATCCAGTGTGATCTTGGTTTTTTTGAGTTCCACGGGCTTTGCTGCTGCTCCAGCCCAATGGCAAGGTAGTGGCGCTTTAGCCGTGGTTGCCCTAAAGGCAGGGCTAGTGAAAGGAGCTCCGGCGTCGTTGGTACCAGAAAATATTGATATGGACGCTTCCCGCTGCAAGGCAGAATTTATCCAACCTCTCAGTCATGAGGAGTCTGTGGAAGCTCAAGCAACCGATCAGTTCAGCTGTATACTGCTTGATAAAACTGGTTCTTCTTATTCGGTCACGATTCCTTTAAAAGGCACAAAAGTTCTTTATTGGGGGAATGGTTACGGCTCGCCTGGATTTCGTTTTGTCGAAAACGATTTTACTAAGCAGCTAGCACGCACGACTCGTGCGATCGCGCTTAGTACGGAAACCACTCCAAAGTGGATGACAAAAGTTGAGGTCTGCGATCCAGATGGGATCGATTGCCTACTTTCCTATTTTGTGAAGCGCTCCGTGTCCGAAGAGGGCGACCATCTGCAGGGATTGTCCTGTGCTAGTCGAGTGAAAGCAAATGACGAGCGCAGAACCTATGAAGCCTATGCCTATGATTGCGCGTTTTATCCACAACCACTTGCAGTCAGAGAAACTACAACTTTTTAAGTAAAAAGCCTTTTAAGTAGAGAGATTCGGGAAAAGACAGAAGGGTTGGATGATCTTCGGCTTGGCTGAGATGACGAACGATTTGCATTTCAGCTCCTGCATCAATACTTGCACCGAAAACGACTTTCTGGAAGAGATCTCTCGTAATAAGACCGCTACAGGAAAAAGTGGCGAGGAGACCTCCCGGTTTTAGGAGTTGCATGCCGATAAGATTTAGATCCTTATAACCGCGGCATGCCCGATCGATTTGGGCAGATGAAGTAACAAATTTTGGTGGATCAAGGATCACCATATCAAAGGTCTCGCCCTTTGTTTTTAGGTCTCTTAAGTATTTAAAAACATCTGCACGTATGAATTCTTCTGGGGAATTTTTTAGTTGATTGATATCAAGATTGCGTTTTGCAACTTGGAGAGCAGGCTCACTTTCGTCCACGTTAATCACTTGAGTGGCACCGTTTTGTTTGGCTGCGACTGAAAATCCGCCCGAGAAAGAAAAACAGTTAAGCACTGAGAGACCAGAAGAATATTCGCCGATAATTTTTCGGTTATCTCTTTGATCTAAATAAAACCCTGTTTTATGCCCATTTTCAATGTCGGCAAATAATTTCATGCCATTTTCTAGAAATAAGATTCCTTCAGGCGGAATGGTGCCAAAAAGGATTTCTTTACGTTGAATAAGTCCTTCTTTTTCGCGGACAGCCTCGTCACTCCGTTCAATCATGCCTGCTGGATTGCAGGCCTCACGTAGTATTTTTATAATGGAATCCCGCCAACGTTCCATCCCTGCCGTAACAATCTGGAATGAAATCCAATCACCATAACGATCGACGACAAGGCCCGGGAGGAGATCAGATTCGTGAGCGACTAATCGCACGCCGGTTGTACTGCCATCGCGAGTTACAAACTCTCGCCTCCTGACGGCTTGTTCGATCCTCTCTTTAAAAAGCTCATGCGTGATCATCTGATAAGGGTCACGAGTTAAAACTCGAACACGAATTTGAGAGCTGGGATTGTAGTAACCGCGAGCGATAAACTGCTTGTCAGAATCGAGGACGTCGACCAGATCTCCTGGCTCCGCATTCTTAGGATCGCTTTTGATCGCACCGCTAAAAATCCAAGGATGTCCGTTGCGGACGGGCTTGTCCTTGCCTGGGAGCAGTTGAACCGTATGATGATTTAGCATGTCTATTCCTTTAAGGGAGGCGGAAGGCTTGATACCTAGTCAGCTGCCATCGGTCAATCAAATCCGCAGATAAGGGGCAGGCATGAAGTAAGCTTCATCCTAATAATGCTGATATATTTAACAATTATAGTTGGTTAGAGAAAAGGTTTGAATACTGCTTAAATTCTCCGAAGACCCTGCTATGGCTTTGTTATAGCAAGGCCGGTCTTTGGGTCATTTAGAGGAGTTGATTGTTATGAGGTTATTCATCCTTATTATAATGATGATGTTTTCAAGCGTCGGATGCGGACCAAATGGCTCGATTGAAGGCGGATCAGCGCTTACAGGTTCGAAGGAAAAAGGCGACGATGGTCGCGCTGCCCCAGGTGGAGGTAAAACGGGCGCCCCTTTGGGGGAAACGTCTTTCGACCTTACAAAGTGTGGTTATCCTATCACAAACCCTTCGGCGGTCATCGCATCGCAGCAGCTGGCTATGGAACCTTCAAGCATAACCATTTCCGTGCCGGGACCATTGGGCATATTTCAGACCAAAAAAACCGTCACTATCAATGGGACATTTGTGATGGAGACCTCTTTAGCTCGTCAAACAATTTCGTATAACTCAGTGGGAACTCCCGTTGTTGACGCACCTGCCGTGACTGCCGCACTTGCAAGCTCAAGTGGGTCTGGCGATGCAACCATTCTTGATTTTGATGATCGTGCAAAGATCGGTACTACAAATCCAGAATGGGCCGGTATATTTTGCACCCTTCAGCCTGCAACGCGGATTGAACGTAATTCTGATTTGCATGTTGCAACTGAATTTAGTCAACCAATTCCATTTGGTTTGATCGCAGTAGGTGATGTCGTAAGGCTTAAAAGCGAGTTAGCCAGTAAAAGAACTTGGACTAACGTGGTCGCAAAAATTGCTGAATCGACCAACCCATCTATTCCCGCAGGCTCTGCTCTTACTGGTAATGTGGTAGCGGAACCAGTAAAAGTCGACGGCGGAGACATCGCAGTTAAGATTAGTTATAATTTTGGCGGGGCTGACAAAAATCAAATGATTGGTCTACCGTCGAGTATCGTTTGGTATGTCGATACAACGAATCATAAAGTGAAATGGATTCAAGTCGACACTACTGGTAGTGCACCGGTCGCGTTCAAATAGCGTCCGTTGCAATTAACTAGAGAAAAGAAAAAAGCTCCCTCATACATTATCGATGAGGGAGCTTTTACTTTTAATAAAAGGACTTACTTTTTGAAGTAAGACTTAAGACCAGCTTGGTCAGCCTTCATCGCTTTATCGCCTTTTTTCCAGTTTGCAGGGCAGACTTCGCCGTGGCTTTCAGTGTACTGAAGAGCCTCGACAAGACGAACCATCTCGTCGACATTGCGGCCAAGTGGAAGATTGTTGATGGTTTGTTGTTGAACAACGCCTTCTTTGTCGATCAAAAACGCACCGCGAAGGGCAACTCCATCACCTGGAATCAAGACATCGTAATCGCGAGCGATAGTTTTGTTGATGTCCGAGACTAAAGTGTAAGTAACACCTTTGATGCCGCCGTCTTCTTTTGGTGTGTTCAACCAAGCAAAGTGCGAGAACTTACTGTCAACAGACACACCAATTAATTCGCAATTGAGCGATTTAAATGTGCTCAATTTTTCTTGGAATGCATGCAATTCAGTGGGGCATACAAAAGTAAAATCGAGTGGGTAAAAGAACATCACCACGTATTTGCCTTTATAATCACTAAGGCTAACACTTTTGAACTCACCGTTAACGACTGCGTCTGCTTTAAATTCCGGTGCTTTTTTTCCAACGAGAACTGCCATGGATGCCTCCTATAGAGAGTTTAATAGTTTAAACGATACGTTTTTCTTCTTTACGTCCACAGATGGAACCATATCCTGACTAAAAATGTCAATAAACTCGCGGGTGAGCGTTAATTTAGCAGGAATTGAAGTGATTGATTCTCGGGCAGTAGCATTTAGCGAAGCGCCTGTGCTAAACTAAAAAATGCTAGAGTTTCAAAAAGTTACGTCATTATTAAACTCGAGCTTGCGAAGCGACTTGCACATTTTTGTGAATCACCGAATTATTCCCGGAGATATTGTTCATGAAGAAAATATTTTCATTGGTTTTATGGGTCGGCTTCTGCCTTATCGGGTGTGAACGCTCTGCCCAGAATGTTGAAACTACGCCCTGCGATCCCAAAAAAAGTAAATGTGCGGGTAGTAACAATAATATTCTGGGAGGAGAAGGTCCAAGCAACTCTCCTAGTTCTGATTGGACTCCTTATCCATCCGATTCATCCTCTAGTCCTTATGCCCCAACCTATAGCCCCTCTTCAAGCAGTACAGGAACAAATACTGGGACGAATAATACCGGAAATAGTGGCGGTGGATCGAATACAAGTGCGACGACAGGGAGTTCAAATAACACATCCGCAACTGGAAATCCTCCGAATCCAACCGCTCCCCCACCTGGTACCTCACAAACGCCGAGTCCTTCTGGTGGGATACCTGCGCCAAGTTTTGAACCTGGGCCGAGTCCATTCGAATCTCTTGATCCAAGATACGTCGATCAACCGCTGGGTGTGATTGTGACATTTGATGCTGCAAAGAATCTTATCGTGAAATTTCCAGCTGCAAATATCGCGAAGTTTTCAGAGTTGAAATATACGCTCAATCCTTATGGAATGAATCTCTTGAACACAGATCCAACCGGAGTTCAAAAAGACGCCAACGGGTTTATTCAAATTGGCAAAGCCGAGATTAACGTCAAACTTTATTTTAAATATGAAGGAAAAGATTGTCAGAGTGATTCCATGATTGGTTTTACTCCAACGACGAACCCTTTCCCGGTTGTCACTAAGTGTCTCCCATAAGCGAGGACGATATGAATAAAGCTTCAATTCAAATAAAATTGGCATTGGTCGTATTCTGTTCTGTGCAGTTTGTTTTTTCTTGTAAAAATAGCTTAACCACTAAAGCCTCGAAGTTGCGAGATACGACTAAGGTCACCGTCGGCGCACAAATACAAATGGTTGACTCTATTTTAAAGGTAAAACCAAATGACACCACCACGGTTATAAAAAATGTCCGTGGAAGTTTTGTTAGATCAGAAAATAACACGGTCGATCTAACTAAGATGTCTGGTGGACAAGTTGTTTTGGCGAATATTAAAACACTCAAAGTGACAGCGACGATTTCGGTAAATAAAAGCAAAGAGATGACATGTCTGGCGGAGAATGTCGCTTTAAATCCTGCCGTAGCAGCGATTGATTTTATTTGCGATGGGGATGGGACAAACCCTAATCCAAGCCCAACGCCGACGGGCAGTGTGAATATTAAGAAATATCCACCCAATGTCATGGACGAGAGTATCAAAGAAACCTACGATTTACTTGCGGTCCAATGTTTAAAAACAACTGGAAATGTATTGGTTTCTGATGAAGCCGATCGAGATGTTATTTATGGTTGCTACTGTCCTAAGACGGATCATCAGTTGATGTTTGACAGCTTACTAGAAAATCCAGTTGAATCCTTTGAATATCAATGTAACACCGTACAAAACAATGCGCCTCTTTTGAGTGAGCTTCAGAAGGCCTGTATTGATGAAAATCAGAACGTTCAGCAAACGTCTTCAAGTAGTTGTACCTGTATCGGGAATGGCATAACGACAACTTTAAATTATGTAGAGTTCCATTCGATCTACAAACCAACGATTGCCTTAAAACAACGCCGCATCAAGCAATGCGGGCATTGAGATTCTTCACTTGTGCAGGGTTCAGGATGACGATCGAACGTAAACAGTCACTTCCTTGCGATCATGATAGAGCTGCTTGCACTGAATCTCGGTTTTAAGGCCAGCTTTGCGGCATTCGGATTCAATGTGCTTTAAGCATGAGGTGGTTTCTTCCCACCGCTTTTTCATTGGCAACTTGAGATTGAAGATTGCTTCTCGGCACCAGCGGTTGATCAGCCATTCGGTCATAAGTTCGGCGATACGTGCGGGTTGTTCGACAACGTCACAGACTAGCCAGTCCACTGGTAGGCCGGCTCGGTAGCGGAATGCGTCATCACGAATATGTTCGACATAGCCCGTTTCCATAAGAGAAGAATCAATGTTGCCGTTATCGACTGCAGTGACGTGAATGCCTCGCTTAACAAGCTGGTAGGTCCAACCACCGGGACATGCGCCAAGGTCGACAGCTGTCATACCTGGCTTCAAACGTTCATCCATCTTGGCATATCCAAGAAAAGATATGAATGCCTCTTCAAGTTTGAGCGTTGAACGACTCGGCGCCTGAGGGGGAAACTTAAGCCTGGGGATTCCCATCGGCCAAGGGCTCGAATTTTCAATATCAGAAAACGCCGGCCATACTTCTTCTGGAGTCGTCATCAAAAAACAAAGACGTGGAAGATGCGCCGCACCCTTGCCCTTCGGCAAAACTTTCAGTTTGTTCAATGCGTTTTCAGTCGGACGCGTTAACGATTTGCAAAAACCAGATAGTTCCTTTGCTTCATCCGTATCGGGAGTTTCATAGCCAAAGCTTGAAAAAGCATTTGCAGTGGAAAGAGCTAATAACTCATGCTGAATCGCGTGAATCAAGGGCGTGACCCGATCACCATCTTTCGGCAATGGAACGGGACCTGTCGACCAAAGTAGTTGCCTTGCGAAGATCAGTTGATTCCATTTTAATTTCTTGCGGACAAGTTCAAACGCATCGGGCGAGATTTTTGAATGAGCAAAACCGCTGTTTTCAACACCATGAACGTGCACATCCTTAACTCCTAAAGAATTAAGTTGTGCAGTGAGTTCGTGAACAACGTCGTCTTCAAAACCCGGTCTAACATGAACCAGTAAAAATGTATCGGTCACGGTTCCGCCATAAATGGATACTTATAATCCGTAATTGCTAGGAAATTTTCTTTAATGGTGCGGTGGTTGACCCAGCGCAGAAGATTAAATACGGAGCCAGCTTTATCGTTGGTTCCAGATAGCCGTGAGCCACCAAATGGTTGTTGGCCAACGACTGCGCCTGTTGGCTTGTCATTGATATAGAAGTTTCCGGCGGCGTTCTCTAATTCTTTCGCCATATAATTAATAACGGTACGGTCGCGTCCAAAAATCGCACCAGTAAGCGCATAAGGAGTAGATTCGTCGCAAAGTTTAAGGGCCGCGTCGAAATCTTTATCATCGTAAACATACACGGTTAAAACAGGTCCGAAAATTTCCTCCACCATCGTCTTGAATTTTGGATCGGTGGTTTCAATCACTGTTGGTTTAATGAAAAATCCTTTTGTCTTATCGCACTGACCACCAGCGATCACTGTTGCAGTAGAAGAGGATTTGGCATGATCAATATAAGCTTTGATCTTATCGAAGCTTCTCTCATCGATGATAGCACTTACGAAATGAGTGAAATCTTCAACATCACCCATTTTTAATTCTTCGGTCATCGCCACGAGTTTCGGTTTGACTAAATTCCATAAGGATTTGGGAATATAGGCTCTTGAAGCTGCAGAGCATTTTTGACCCTGGTATTCGAAAGCACCGCGGACCAAAGCTGTAACGAGTTGATCTGCGTCCGCCGAGTTATGAGCAAAGACAAAATCTTTCCCACCAGTTTCGCCAACAATGCGGGGATACGAACGGTATTTCGAAAGATTTGCACTGACCGTTTGCCAGAGCATATTAAACGTCGCGGTTGAGCCCGTAAAATGAATGCCAGCAAAATCGCGGTGGTTGAGAGCGACACTTGATATCGCTGCCGCATCACCCGGTAAAAAGTTGATAACACCGGGTGGTAGGCCAGCCTCTTCAAGAATCTGCATTCCGATCCAAGAACTAAGAGCACAAGTATGAGAGGGCTTCCACAGTACCGTACAGCCCATAATCGCGGGTGCGGCAGCAAGGTTGACCGAGATGGAAGAAAAATTAAATGGCGCGATAGCGTAAACGAAACCTTCTAGCCCGCGAGCCGATAAGCGGTTCCATTGGCCAGGGGGTGAGAATGGTTGTTCGCGGTAAATTTGTGCCGCAAAATGCACATTAAAGCGGAAAAAATCGATCAACTCGCAGGCTGCATCAATTTCAGCTTGGTAGACGGTCTTGCTTTGTCCAAGCATCGTGGTGGCGTTCATGATCGGGCGATATTTCGTCGCTAGAAGATCTGCGGCCTTTAAAAAGATCGCGGCACGGTCTTCCCAAGGCATTGCCGCCCACTCCTTGCGAGCTTTTGCACAAGCTTCGATGGCCATTTGTGTTTCTTTGGTCCCAGCGCGAGCAACCTGAGCAAGCGAAAGTGATTTATTGTGCGGAGAGATGACGGTATCGCTGTCGTTCGTGAATATTTTCTCACCACCAATCACCAGTGGAATTTTGGTGACGGATGACTTGACGCTTGCGAGGGCAGTTCTCAGTTCACGTTTTTCAGCGGAACCGGGGCCGTAAGCCTTAATGGGCTCATTGATAGGATGTGGTGTGGAAAAGAGTCCATTAGCCATGGCGGTAAGTCTCCTGAGTCATTTGATCTTAATTTTTGAGTTCCAATAGATTCGACGAATATAGCGCTTAAAAGCCCCGTCGTCGACAAGGGACTGCGGGTTATGAGCGAACCGTGCGCAAAAAAATCTCAATACGCTTCCATGTGAGAGGAGAAAGAAGTGTCGTGAAATGAGTTTCGTTTGGCACACGGTAAATTTGCAATCGTGTTATGGGGAGATTGAGGTCAGCAACCGGCTGAGCCGGACCAATAAAATCTTTGGTGCCGCTTATAAAAATACTCGGGAAGGTTATAAGCTGCAGTGCATTTGTAAGATCAAATGACGCAATGATTTTTCGTGTTTGTTTAATATATTCAGAGGTCGGACCCTTTTGCAAACGCACAGGGTAGACGGTTCGTTTGATGGGTCCAATTGCAGGGATAAAATCGTATCTTCCATAGTCTTTCATGGAGTTTCTGAAGGATGGAAGAAGAATAGAGCTGGCTTCAGCGAAATACGGTATCTGCATTGGGATTTGGATCGGCATACCAATCATGGTTAAGGAATGTACGCGTTCTGGATTGCGATTTGCATACTCAAGAAGAAGCGTTGCTCCAAAGCTGTAACCAATAAAATGAAGGCGGTCCCGACCCGGACGATGCTGCGTGATGAAACCAATAAAATCGTCCACACAGGAGGTTATATTCTCTTCTGATAAAGTCGAGGTCGTATCTGCACCATGACCGTCAATATCACAGGCCGCAACCGACCACCCTAGGGATAACAAATGACGCATCAGTCCAAGCATTGGATAGAGAACATCGTTTCCGAGTCCATGGAGCATTGGTATAACTTGTGACTGCTGTGCGTTTGGCGGGCCAATCAGGACACCGCGTGTCATGCCTGATTTGCGATCCCATGAACCTTCGATCCAATCGAGACCTTTTGCTTCGCATTCTTTACGAAACCTTTGTGCCCATTGATGTCTTTTGCTGATTTCCATAAAGTAAAACGTACATTTTAATATAAAAAGATTCAATAAAGGAAAGAAGATGGCGTTTCGCAGAGCTCTGCCGGTCCGCAGAGCTCATTATTCGATTCATATACTGGGCGGAGACTACTTACTTATTTAAGCTTTTTATCTGTTTCCACAAATTACGGAACTCCAGCTAACGTACTTCTGCACCGATGGTGTTGATAAGTGCGAGTCTTCAAAGGGAGAATCGATTGTCGACATCACCTGTGCAATCTATGCCAAAGCAACTTGGTCCCTATAAGATCATCGAGGAAGTCGGTGTCGGTGGGCTAGGTCGAGTCTTTCGCGCGGTCGACGAGCGCAGTGGTCGTACTGTAGCAGTTAAAGTTCTACATGACAAATTCATGAACAATCGCAAATTTCTCGGCTTATTTGATGGTGTACTCTTGATTATGGGGAGCCTTAATCACCGGCATATCGTGACGTTCGTGGATTCTTATTTCAGTCCTCCGGTTTGCTATATTGTCACCGAGTTTATTGAAGGCTGGTCTGGTTATGCTTTGTATAAGCGCACCGGGCGTATGCCGCCACTGGTCGCACTATCGATAGTCATTGATATGCTTCAGGGGATTGATCACTTGCATCTTCATAATGTGATTCATTCCGATTTATCCGCAGCGAACTATTTGGTTGAGAAATCGGGACGAGTCCTCGTTACAGACTTTGGTTTATCCTGTAAGCAGGAAATCGAAGACTATAGAAATTATATGGTGGGTACTCCCGGATACTATTCACCGGAGCATATCAGTGAACAAGGTATCACGCCGCAAACTGATCTTTATTGTGCCGGGCTGATTTTGTATGAGTTAATTGTTGGTCAGAAAGCGGTTGTCGCCTCCAATGATCGCCATAAAACTTTGGCAATGATGAAGAAAATTGAATTCGAACTCATTCAGTCGACAGATCCGAAGATGCAGAAGATGCTACGGAGATTTCTCGAAAAAGCCTTACATTTTAATCCGTCCAAACGGTTTCAATCCGCGGACCAAATGATGTTTGCTTGTTACGATATTATGCGTCGCTATGGCATTCGCTATGCACGTCATGCAGTTAAAAAATATTTGATTGATAAGGGGCTTGTGAAAGGCCCTTTTACAGGCCAAGATCAGAATATCTACGCGGGATTTTAGAGCTAAATCTTAAAAACCTCTTTAATCATACACCTTTTATTCATTTGGTGTGGCAAGAATGAATGGCTCGGTTTGCGATTGATCTTCATATGCAAAAGTGACCACTCCCAATCCAACCGCAATTAAGCCTCCAACCATAGCGGACTCTCTCATCGCAGAATCACTCAGAAAATTTTCGACGGTGGTGTTTTTCCCTACGTAAATGTCAATTTTAAGATTGGACAAATTTTGTCCGCTAGTCTTTTGGACGATATTGCCTTCTAATATTTGATTCAGTAGCTGTGACGGAGTGAAATTTTCGACTAAACGACCATTTCCAACAACAATATTTCCCTCGTTTTTAAGTATACGGCACACGCTATTAGCACATGTTATGGAAGGTGAAAACCCCAGCTCTTTAACGGATTTAAAGATATTCGCTTTCAGCTCAGGGTCGAGCCCTTTCAGATGAGCGAAAACACCAGATTTGCTGATATCATTTATTGCCGATTTTGCTTTTAAAAAAGAAATTACTCCACCTTCGACGCGTCGACCTCCAACAAGAAGAAAGGCGTGGCCGCCATCAAAGCCGATAAGAATTTCGTCTTTAAAATTCGGTAAAATCTTACTTAAATTTACGAATTTCTTACCGCCGATATTTTTGATTGCAGCTGACGCATCAATGACGGCATCCACAACCCCATTATTGACATTTTGGCGAGGTTTAAACTTGATTCGTGCGATTAAAAAGCCCGTTTCTGTGGTTAAGAGAACGAGTGTAGGAATGTCACTCACCTGTGCACCACGCGACTTGATCTGCAGCATGACCGTGCCGAGGCGAACAGTATTTGCTACGACGGCAGCGGTTGCTAAACCATTATGAATCTTGGGTAAAAAATCTTCGGCTACACCTAGCATCATCCATCCCGCTTTAAACTTTGTGCCCAATCCAAGTGTCGCAATATCCGCCACAATTTCCGCCACTCCTAGGACTTTATTTCCTTGCCGATAATTATCGGCACCCGAATAACCAGGAATAAACGAAAATCCGAAATTAATGGTCTCAATCTCTTGACTAAAGGTCTGCTGGTGCTGTTCGTTCACGACTTTGACATTTAGGAGTTCTCGGAAGCGAGATTTGCACCCTTTAATGTCTTGTCGATATGAAGTAGGCATCATACCCAATAATCTAAGCGAGAGAGGGTCAGTCGCGTCTTCTTGAAGAATTGCTGGATCTTGGCCTTCGATGGTGGAAAATGCCTGTAGGGCAAATACCTTATCATTTAAGCAATAACCAAAAAACTTTCTCATGAAACTATTACTGGCACTTAATTGTGGTTTATTGGGATCGTTTGGATTGCAGGGTAACTTCTCACAAACATCTCCTCTGACACTAACTGAAAGCTCGCCTGCGTATTCAGGTTGGAGGCCTTCCTTTAATCTTGAATCAGAAATCATAGTATCTATCGCTAGTGAGATCGGATTTGGTGACTTAAAGCCTTGCAAAAGACGCAGTTCAGTACGTTTTTCTGTTGGCATTTTATCCATAAATACCGGTGTGCCAAATGAGAGTGATAAAAGATTAGCAACAGGACCAGGAAGATCTATAGGTTCAAATTCGGTCTCCATATCTACTTCTTGATTGCTCGCAGTATCTGCAGCTAGCTTGCTTGCAGAACGCTTACATGCAAAACCTCCAAAACAGATCGCATAAAGGATGAGTAGAGACGCGCGGGACAATTGACTCATTCGATGAACTCCACTGATTGTAATATCTTCTTATTTTATGCTATGCAAAGATTTGGCGCAAATTGTAGGGTTTCAATCAAGAAATAAAGCTATTTTTCGCTCCTTAACGGCCAATGTCTTTTGGATATTTGAGCTATTCTAGCATATTGTACTATGGCATAACCATAATGAGCACGACTCTAGTGTTCCAAAGTTTGGAACAGGCAATCACGTGGAGAAACTAAATGAGCCTTGATCACGTCGAGTTACGCAACGTCCTTTTGTCTCGCTTAACAGAGAAAAAGCGAAGAAATCCAAGATTTTCGATGCGCTCTTACGCAAAGACTTTAGGACTTGGCGCCGCGGAGTTTTCAGAATTTTTACGCGATCGTCGTCGCATTTCTGAAAAACGTGCGTTGATGATTATCGAACACCTATGTTTGACACCAGCTGAAGAAGAACGGGTCTTACTGCGGAAAGTGGGGATTTTACCCGGTGTACCGACACTCGATAATATCGAACTGTCTCAAGATGAATACGCTTCTATTTCTGAGTGGTATCATTTTGCAATTTTATCGCTAGCCGAGACCATTGATTTCCAATGTGAGTCGGAATGGGTTGCAAAACGCTTAAATATTTCGATGGATCAGGCCGCTATTGCAATCAAAAAACTACTAAAACTTAAGATGCTTCACGTCCTGCCATCGGGTAAAATCGGTGTTAACGGTCAATCTTATTCGACCACTGATGGTGTCCCTTCCGCTACACTGCGAGCAGCACATCATAAAAATTTCGAGCTGGCTGCAAAGGCAATGGAAACTATTCCCGTAGATAAACGAGATTATCGTTCCGTGACAGTTGCAATCAATCCAGAAAATTTGCCTGCCGCAAAGAAGCTCATTGGAGAGTTCAGGGATCGACTCTCAAATTTTCTTGAAACTGGTGAAAAGAAAGAGGTCTATAAATTCTGTATGCAATTATTTCCATTGACTGCGATCGAGAGATCGGACTTAGCAAAATCAGTTGTCGCGTCTCTGTGGCTTGTTTTGTGTTTTCTTTGCTTTGGTTCGCAAATTCGCGCCATGGGTGGCCATTCTGAAAATGGTGGTGGGGGCGTCATGGTCTGTGGAGAAAAAATCGGCAATACACCCGCAGCGGTGACGATGCTCGATCTGTGGGAAGCTTCCGTGGTTCGAGGAGTAGAAATTGATAGCGCTAATGGTCCCAATACGTTGGATGCGCTCGAAATCGAAGTAAAGAGGATTTTGAAGGATCGAGTGGCTAACAAAGATTTACATCAGAGTTTAGAATTTGCGATCGATTTTGTTCTCAAAGAAATTCGGTCACCCCATCATAAATTACCAAATGGTGTTGCCATCGCCCCACCTCTTGATGGCGGAAATGGATTTATTGGTAAATCATGCGCTATGAAAGGTGTGGCATTGTATGATCATGTTTCTCGCAAACTATATATCGATGACGAACTCTTTTCGCAGATGTCGCTGACCGACCGTGTGGCATTAGTTCTTCACGAGGCATCGTACAAGGTGTTTCGTGATTGGTACTTTGCCGAGAATTCATTAGGGGCTCGAAAATTTGTCGGTTGTC
>CAZUYQ010000035.1:39553-39818 GCA_964624705.1 uncultured Polynucleobacter sp. | reverse complement strand
TCATGATGGAGAAGACGCAAGAACAAATGCGAGGTCGTGAATCGTCGCAGCTTGTTTCGTCGCCCTCTTGGCAGGCTGCGCCCGCACTTATGTCCACGCTTCAATCAAAGTTTGGTTTTAATAAATTTCGTCCACATCAAGAAGAAGTTTGCACGGCAGCTTTCTCGGGAGACGATCTGCTTCTAGTGATGCCGACGGGGGCCGGGAAGTCTCTTTGTTATCAGCTCCCGATCGTCGCTCAGGATGGGGCACGAGCTATTATTAT
>CAZUYQ010000035.1:1598-39538 GCA_964624705.1 uncultured Polynucleobacter sp. | reverse complement strand
CCAAACCAACTAATTGGCTGGAATCGGGTAATACAAATTTGGCAGAGGGACAGCTACTTAACGAACCTCAAATTCTATTCACAAAACTGGAAGACAAAGTGATTGAAGATCAAGTGAATAAACTTCAGCATCAAGGAATACCGACAGAGCGTATTCATTCGGGGCGCACGCGTGCGGATTCGCAAGAGGCTTGTCGACTATGGCGTGACGGCGGATTGAAATTTTTATTTGTGGCGCCGGAGCGGTTTGCGGTGCCGGGTTTTCTTGAATTTTTAGAGCAGCATAAACCAACTATGATTGCAGTCGATGAAGCTCACTGTATTTCTTGTTGGGGTCATGATTTTCGGACCGAATACCGGATGCTAGGTCCCAGGTTGGAACGCCTCCGTCCCGCAAATATCGTAGCAGTGACTGCAACGGCGACGCCTGATGTTCAGATGGATATTGTTCAGCAGCTTGGGTTAAGCAATGCCAAGATTTTTATTCATGGATTTCGTCGGAATAATATTGCGATTGAAGTTCTACCGATGAGTCCAGGTGCTCGTATGGATGCGTGCCGAACTGTGTTGATGCCTGAAGATCGTCGACCTGCAATCATCTATGCACCTACACGAAAAATTACCGAAGAAATGGCTGCGGCGTTAAAGAGTGATTTCCGAGTTGAGGGTTTTCATGCTGGCATGCCGCAAGCTCAGAGACAGATGATTCAATCGCAATTTATGGCGGGTGATGTTGATGTCATGGTCGCAACGGTTGCCTTCGGTATGGGGATCGATAAATCGAATATTCGTACTGTCGTGCATGTGGCTTTGCCAGCAAGCCTTGAAGGTTATTACCAAGAAATAGGTCGTGCAGGCCGTGATGGTTTGATGAGTGAAGCGGTGCTGATGTATTCGCCTGTAGATCAGAAAACGAACGAGTACTTGCTTGATGTTAATTATCCTGAACCTCTGGAGCTGCAGAAAATTTATGAATTGGTGACAGCTAAAGGAATCGATCGCAACTCGCTGATGGAATTATCGGCCATGGCTGAGAAGCAATTTTTTCCAGCTTTGGAGAAATTATGGATTCACGGCGGCGTTGTAGTCGATGAGTTCGGCATTGTGCGACTAGGTGATGGTAAGTGGTTTGGGAAGTATGTGACCCAGCGGAGACATAAGCAAAAACAGCTGCTAAATGTCCTAGCATTTGCAAAGACTTCAAAGTGTCGCATGCAGCAGTTCCTCGATCATTTCGGTGATAGAGAAGATAGGTCAGGCCCCTGTGGGCACTGTGATATTTGTCGTGGAGCCCATAAGAAAGATCGCGGTATCGATGCTTTTAGTGCTGCAGACCGTGATGCCCAGAGGCAAGTGATGGAGCGTCTGTGTAGGTCTCTTGCTAAGTCTGTAGGTCAATTATTTCGGGAACTATTTGAGGATAAAGGTTGGTCTAGGAATCGCTATGACGCGATTTTAATGGATCTCGAAGAACAGAAGTTGTTGAAAACTTGGCAAACAACATTCGAAAAAGATGGCAAATCTATTCCTTTTAAACTGGCAGAACTCACCGACACTGGTCGTGTGTGGTTACATCAGTCAGGATTTGCACCATCATTAAGTCAGCAGAAGAGTTCTTTGGCGTCCAAAAAAGTAAGTGCCACAAGACGGCGTAATCAAAAAAAACGTACGGCAAAAAAATAAATCCTGTATTTAGATTAATTGTGGAGACATTTAATGGCAAAGAAACCATCCTCCAAATTTGTTTGCAGTGAATGTGGTGCGGTACATCTGCAGTGGCAGGGGAAGTGTCCCGATTGCAATACTTGGGGTAGCGTTCACGAGGAAGCAGTGGCAACGCCAAGTTTAGGTTTTCGCCGTGGGTCGACCGCAGCAGCAAAATCTAGCGGTACGCGAGTCCTTGCACTTGATGAGACCCAGGATCTTCCCAATATTGCTCGCACACCTGTCGGTATTCCAGAATTAGACCGAGTCTTAGGGGGAGGTTTGGTTCCCGGGGCATTTGTTTTATTATCGGGTGATCCTGGAATAGGTAAAAGTACGTTGCTACTACAGGCCGTTTATACCTATGCAAAACAAGGCAAAAAAGTTTTGTATGCGAGTGGTGAAGAGAGTGCTGAGCAGATATTGTTGCGAGCAAAACGTTTGGGACTCATGCATTCGCAAATTTTAGTTGCTAATGAAACCAATGCAGAGTCACTGATTGGTGTGATCAATGAACACAAACCCGATATGCTGGTTGTCGATTCTATTCAGACAATTTTTAGTCAGGATATTGCCTCTGCTCCTGGCAGCGTGACTCAGGTGAGAGAGTGTGCAGCAAAACTTCTGGATGTTGCTAAGTCTCGTAATATGCCAATTTGGCTGGTTGGGCATGTTACCAAAGACGGAAATATTGCTGGACCGCGGGTGCTAGAGCATCTTGTAGACTGTGTTCTATATCTCGAGGGTGACGCCCATAGTGGTTATCGCTTGTTACGAGCGGTTAAGAATCGCTACGGGAGTACCGGAGAAATCGGTGTTTTTGAAATGGCGGAAGACGGGATGCGTTCCGTTGCGGACCCGGGGTCGCAGTTTTTAGAGCACTATCGTAATCAGGGACCACGTCCTAGCGGTATTACCTCCACAGTTATTATGGAGGGTACGCGCCCGCTCATGGTTGAGATTCAATCACTGGTTGGTCGCACTGCTTTTGGTAACCCGCGACGTGTAGTGACTGGGCTTGATGCCAACCGCGTCTCGATTTTATTGGCGGTACTGGAAAAACGTAGCGGTCTGCAAATCGGTATGACGGATGTGTATATGACGGTTGCTGGCGGACTTAAAATTGCAGAACCCACCGTTGATTTTGCTGTGGCAGTTGCTATTGCGTCCAGCTTTTTAGAACGGCCGGTGCAAGGGCGTTCGACGTTTGTGGGTGAAATTGGTTTATCAGGTGAGGTCAGAGGTGCCTCGCATCTCATGTCGCGTATTCAGGAAGCGGTCAAGATGGGATTTGAGCGGATTTACGTACCTGCCTCGTCTTGGTCACAGGAGTTAAACCGCGGCCAGAATGTAAAAAGGCAAATTGAAGTCGTTGCAGTACGATCAGTTCATAATATGGAAATGTTCTTATAGGCCTCCTCGAAATCCGTGATTGCTCATCGTTATAAGACTCCCGGTTCTCTTACAAGCGCTATTTCCCGCTTAACGCAACTCCAATAAGCTCTGAAGTCGCAAACGGATATGCCACTTCCAGAAAATGCGCTCCAACTAAATTGATGCGAGGCGCCTGCATGCGAAACACAGGCTGAGCAACGAATAGATATTCAATTGCTGACGAGAATAGAACTTGTGCTACGTCTCTCTCAAAAATATTGAGTTGAGGGACATAACCCGGCACCCATGCGCCATCAATAATGACATGTTCAGGGGCCTGTATAGTTAGAGCTAGTCCGTTACTACTTGGATCTTTCGCAATACGAATGTCAAACCTTGCATCAATTTTGAGGTCAAAATAGGGGATGGCTTTGCCGCCCTTCTCGATGCTCAAAAGAATGTGTAAATCTGGGCATTGGAATAGAAGCTCGATGCCGCCATCTAAAGCTGTACGTGTAGAGATTGTAGGTGGACTATCAAAGCTTAAACTTGCCCCGATTGCTTCACTATCTAACTCCAGTTGATTGAGGTCTGGAAGAATTGAAGAAATAGATGATCGTGAAAAGATCTGGCTTGCAGGAGACGACTGTGTGTCAATTGTAATTGGATTTGAACGCTGCGGCACAGCGTACTGAAGAAGTTGATTGATAAGTGCTGTTTTGAGTGCGAAGGAAGCTAGGATCGCATCCGGGCCTCTAAAATCCAGGAATTCATTGTGTTGTTGGCTATCGACAAAAAGATTTTGCATCGATTTCTCAATACTGATATCGAGGTTCGCATTGAGTCCTTCACTGTTGACTGCGATAGAGTTTGGTCGACCGCGTACCATGAGTTGATGCTCTGTCAGTGCATGGTTTCCACCTAAACTGATAGGAAATGAAGTGGACAGCATGGAATTTACGGAATCTTCCATTTTAGGAATCGTCGACCGAACTCGATCTTTGACGGCCTCAAGCATCTTATCTTTAGAGCGACTTAGAACGTGGTGTACCGACGCGCTAATAAGATTTCCAATGCCTAAAGACCCCGAGCAGCGGCGCGGGCCGTCGATTTTAAAATTGTCGTCATCAACGTCAAACTGAATATCCTTCTCGGTGAGGCGAATGCGCCCATTTTCAACGCTAGGCGTAAGATTCAGATAGAGGTCCACCGATGACGAGCGACCAGCCCTGATTTCAACATCTTCGCAAGTAGAACGAAGTGTGATTCCAGACTTTTTAACAAATTTTAGACGATCTGCTCGAACGAGAATAGAATTCATATGCAGATGCACAGCAACGCTATTGCTTAGGGGATTTATATCTAAATGATCAAAGTCAATATCGTAAGAAAGTCCGCTCAATTCACCTTGGATGCCGCCACCCATATCCTCGTCAATATCCGAAAGAGGCATGTGCGAAATATCCTGCAAACTATTTTCGGTTAACATTGCGCTGATCCATGTGAACCCGTCGTGACTGACTCCAGCCTGCAGCCCGTTACTCACCCAACCAGAAGATTCTGCGAATCCGCGGATTGGATTTATAAACGTGGACAAAAATATACATAGAGTTATCTTCAAAACGCGAACAGTTGAAAATATTTTATTCTTCATTTTATTCTCCTTGCACACCGGTGCGTGCATTATTGCCTTTGAATGTAGGCCAAGTTGATTTTGATTTGATAGAACCAGATGTCTTCCAGACAAAGACATTTCCTTCCCTCGTCGTGCCGGCTATATCGTAGAATCCATCGCCATCCATATCTCCAATCGATAGTGATCCCAGCATCCAGCCGCCAGTGAATTCAGGGAACCCTGAAATTTCACCCTTGTCCGAGAATGCATGGACAAAATATCCGCCGGTTCCCACCATGATTTCGTCTCGACCATCATTATCTAGATCGGCAGCAATAGGGGAGGCCATCAATGGAATATCTTCGATAGGATAAAGATTTTGTTCGTTGATCGTGCTGGTCCTGGCGTCCCATGCTCCGACAAAGTAGTTGTAAGGCACGCGCATACCGCCAGCGACCATGCTGACTAGAATCTTGCTACCGGAGCTTAGGATCACCGGTGACATAATTCCATCGCCCGTTACATTCGCGAAGCCTGGGTGGCCAAAACCAGTGATGACAGCTTTATCACCGTAAATGTCAGGTTTTGTTCGTTGAAGACCTAAGGATTTTTTAAGAGTGCCATCGAGATTTAGAATATAGGGTTTACCGACGAATGGATGAATAATGATTTCTTTGATTCCGTCACCGTCAACATCTGCGATCGCAGGAGATGTCGGAACCCCGGTGCCGATAGTTGGTAGCAATGCGTCACGAATAAGTGGAACCTGGGCTGGGAAGCCATGTAATAAAGGCATAGCCGCGTTATTGCCTCGACCGTCGATGGCAAAAACATAACCAGCTTGGCGACCGCTATGATTAGTGCCGAATAGAATATCTTTTATGCCGTCGCCATTAAGATCGTAGACGGCAGCCGAAGACATAATCTTTGCACTGACGCCTCCTGCGGTGATGGTCATTGGCCAGCCACTTTTAATCTGACCGTTGATATCGTAGACGTAAACAGATCCGTCCGCTGCTGAGACGATAATATCTTTTTTGCCTGATTTTGTTAGATCGGCAATAACCGGGGCCGCGAAAATTCCTTGAGCAATAACATTTGTCTCGGTGGCATTTTCCATGCGAGGAAACGGTAGTTGAAACGGAGATCCGGCGGCAAGTTTACCATCGTGAGTCACAACTGTAATGTGACCTTCGAGTGAAGCCACGACAATCTCCGGATAACCATCGCCATCGAGATCATCTGAGGCGATAGGGGCAAACAAAGAAGCATGAATCTGATCTCCGCGATTATTGCGGTGTTGATAATGAGAGAGGCCCGTGGCGGCAACTGGGAATCCTTCGAGCTCAGATCCGTTTGCAGTGTAGGCATACAGAAACCCTGCTCCGTCAACAGTGAGGTATTCTTGTTTTCCATCTCGGTTTAGATCAGCAAATAACCCCGAGCTTTCTCCACCACCTTGCATTTTTGTGGGGAAGCCGGTCTTTAAATTCTGAGATTGGAAAAGGTGAATGGTCCTACGTGATTCTGAAGTCAGTCCATTTTGTCCGGTGATCGATAGTTTTATTGTCACAGCGTTTTTATACTCGTTAGTATCCAATAAATTTGGCGGTAGCAGATCCATTTGATCAAAGCGGATATCGGCTATTTTACCTGTGAATTGAGGTGCAAAATTTTGATCGTCTTTAACGGTCAGCCATTGAGACGCGCTAGTATCGACGCCCCGAGCAATCTCTAGCTTTAGATGAACGGGCTCGCTTTGTCTCGTGCGTACTTCTCCAGTAACGGGGACAGAGATGGTCGTCGCGCCTTGAGCATCACGCCGGTAGAGTTCAAACCACGAGGGGCTGACAATCCTCACATGAGGCGGGATGCGGCGATCTCGTATGGCAGATAGAATTGCAAATGCATTGACACGACCGTAGCCTGTGATTTTATCCCAGCCTTGCCAGGTTGAATGACGATTCGGGGCATTTGCATTCGAACCAAAGTTAATATCTGTCGCCGTTGTCTTGATAAGTGCAGAAAGCTCTCCGGCTGTAAGTTTTATTCCTAAAGAGCTCGCATAGCTCGAAGCAAGTGCCGCGATACCGCTTAGATTTCCTGTGGCCTCACTCGAACACGCTAAACCAGAAGCAGCAACATCAACACGGGCACCGAAATTAGAGCAATTGTTAAAGGCCATAAAAGTACTGGCGTCGCGTGCATTAGCCGTGTCGTAGCGTACAGCGTTTACGTAAATTACAGGATCAAGGGTGCCGGGGTAATTATGATGATAACTATTCTCGTCGGCGGCACTGCCGATAATGATTACATCGTGATTCCATGCATAATTCACGGCCTCTTGAGTGTAGACATTATGATTAAGGCTTCCTAAGGCTTCTTGAATAAGGCTCGCACCTTGATCGGTCGCATAGTGAACAGCAGCGAAGAACGAATTTGCATCTACCACAAAACTATCGTTCACTCTAAGGAAAACGACCGTGCAGTCAGGGCAAGATCCTGCACCACCATTACTGTTGTTGACCAATCCCACCGAGTCCTTGGCTTCCCCTGTACCATTTCCAAAGCGAATTCGGTCCGCAGGATCAATTTCAAATTCGTGAAAAACCCATCCGGAAATATCGTCGACGAATCCATTACCATCGCCGTCTTTTCCGTCACTAAATGCAAGAATCAAATCACCGACGTCGATGGTTTCGTTATGATTTAAATCAGTAACGCGAGGGTCTCCCTCATAATCGCTGATAGAAACGCGGCCGTCGCCATTTTTATCGTAGACATTACTACCGGCAGGTTTGGGTACCTCACCAATATTAATATAAATGCGGTCTCTGATGTCGGATGCGTCCCACTTAACGCCGGAATCAAGCACAGCGATCAACGTTTTTGGTGATCCGGTATGCAACTGCCATGCTTTGTCGACGCTCATCCCTGAACCTAAAGCCTGCTCCTGAGGAGAAGAGGTGCCGACGTAGTCTTTAGGAAAGTGTGAGAATAGGTGCCAGAGATCTGGATAGTCCGGATCATTAGGACGATGTTCCCAAGGATCGCTGCCAAGTGGGCCGGGAAATTGTGAAGCGTTTCCCCAGGCCGCACCAGTAATGGCGATGAAAGCGAACCAGATCGCACGATTCCATTTTGCAATTCTCATAGTGTAATGCTCCTTAGAAAAACTTACCTCATACTTAGTTACACACATGCTTGATTGCCTTGCAATATGAATCGACACGATGGCAATAGCAGTCAATAAAGAGCAATAAGAGTCAATTCACACATGGTTTTTGTATGCATTCACGCTAATAATCATAAAATTGGCTTCAAAAGTTTACGAGCCTGAAACGGGCCAAGCCTTTAGCTCAAAGCAATTCATAGAGTCTGAATTCTTCATAGCTGCGAACTAATTTTAGACGCTTTTCTAAATCCGGATAAAATGAACGATGATGCTCGAAAGCATTGCCGTCATTCAATTTTAAAAATAATGTAAAACCTTGGTCTTTCATTCCATGGATGAAATCGTCGATGTTGCTCGCGTGCATAAGCGTATTTGCCCGGATCTCGGAATCATAATTAATGATTGGGATTTTCAATAAAAGCCCCTCTCCGGAAAAAGTAGAGAGAATCCTCCCTGCCGTATAATGTTCGTTTATCCAATCTGTAAGTACTAAAAGGGGGCGTTCAGATGCTACATAAGAAAAGAATGTTTGTTGATTGAACGTAAAAGGAAGCGTGCGTCTTACAAATCTTGAGATCGGGATTTCTACTCCCGAGTTATAGAGGGCAGCGCATAATGCAATGAGAAAAATAGGAAGTCTGGCAACTTGAAATTTTTTATTTTGTAAGTAGTCGTCGATCTCGCTAAGCAAGGCGGCACCGGTTACCGCAAATAGTCCTAAAAGCGCTATGGCAAATCGGTCGCTAATAGGGTCGCCACCTGCTAGTTGGGCCGTTATCGCCATGATTGCAAAAGTCAAGATCAATAGGAACCTGTTCAGTTTTTTGTGGATCAAAAATAGCGAAAAAAACGAAAATATAAAAAATGGTTTTGATAGTGCATAACTCTTAAATGCCGTTAAAAATTCTGGCCAGAACGCAAGATTTGTGCCTACAAATCTTGCGGCATTTGCTGCGATCTCGTCATTAATAAATGGCGAATGGAAGAAACTTAAATGCGTCATAGCTGGAAACACAGGCGAGCCGGCTTCGACGAAATTTCGCAGCAAGATGAGCATACCAAAGGGCAGTGTGGCGATCGTAAATAAGAACAACGATTTTGCATCAGATTTTCGTCTATACCACGCAAGATAAAAGCATAAAATGCATGCAAGAGGAATTAGTACGAAGAGTGCGGTGTGTTTAGTGAGGAGTGCCATGGCGGAGAATATAGTAACGATTAGAAGCCAATGAGCATTTTTTGATCGTATATATCTGAAGAAGCCATAGCATGCAGCCAGGCAGAATATGGCAATAAACCCATCGTTTTTGGCTCTAATTACGACGAGCGGATCACGGGCAATTGTTAAAAAAGCAAGAACTGCAAGAAGCCTAAAAACACGGCGCCTTACAAATAACTGGCTTAGTTGATAAACCACGATACCGCCAAATAAAATACTTACTGTGGCATGAAAAATTTGTGAAGCGATGAGCAATGCCAGTGGATTTTTTAGAATCACTCCAAACGCACTAAACATATACTCCATGATTCCACCCTGAAGAAACCAGGGAAACCACGGATCGAATTTGTATCCCCCTGCTTGGGACCATTGCCAAGCACTGTATGCGTGATAATAGAGAGGGTCACCCTGTCCGTTAGGAAGAAAGGATTCGATCCACTTTGGTATCGTATATAAAGCTATGAGTGCGAGTAAAAATGCATCCGCTATTCCGAACTGAGCAACAGTCATTCTGAGCGGAGCGAAGAATTTTATTCGTTCCCGTTCTTTAGGGGGATTCTTCGCTTCGCTTAGAATGACGATAAAAAGAGTCATAAGGACTAACGTCAAAAAATAAAGTATCTGAGCGTGTGCTATGGCAAAAACTAAGAACGCTAGAAATCCTACCCCAGCAAGCCAAGAAAAGACGGCAGGAATTGGTTTTATAGATTTTGGCATAACGTGATCGAATAACAATCCGAGGCGATATGATAGATCGATCCACCAGTACGATACGGCTATAAGTGCGGCAGTAACCCCAAGTTTTCCTAGCCAGTATCCATGCTCCAACCCTGTCAGTGCGGATTGACAAGCTGGTATTTGAATGAGCCAGCAAGATAAAAATATCGCTAAGAGGGGTGCTAAAGCGATACCGAGGCGAGTCATGTTAATTTTTTGCATCGTTAAAACTTTATCCTTAGTCTTGTTATGAGACTAAGGATAACTGAGTTTCTTGATCCAATCGAGGGAGAACCTCTAGTATGCCTGGATATTTTAGTATCTGTAATAGTAGTCCGAGTAACAGGTACAATCTGAACCGTAAGTGATCACTTTCGTATTTTGCTGAGTTGGAACCTTCGTACTACATGGGCCTTGGTTTTGATCACATGGTTGTGGTGTGATAATAGCCGGAGGCAAGTTTGGGTTGTTAGCAGGTATCGGAATCGCAACATCAGGAACTGCAGGGGGATTTGTCATGACCACGACGGTAAGCGAAGCTTGCATGGTCCGGCCGGTATTGCTTTTACAAAGAGCCGTGACACGGTATTGACCGTTTTGCAAATAAGTATGCTGAAGTGCTGCACCGTCTGCTTTTGCACCGTCAGCGAAATCCCAGCTAATGGTCAATTGACCGTTTAGTTCGCAAATTCCGGTAAAGACGACTGGTTGATTCACTGCGGTAAGAATCGGTTTTGCATGGATAGTAAAACCACCTTCGACTTGGGCTCTCGTAATTCCGCGATCAAGAACTCGCAAAGTCATCGACGCCCATGCAACTTCGTTATCTTGGCTTTTTACCTGCATCTGAACAACATACTCGCCGGCTTGAGTAAATACTTGACCAGCCGCCGCGAGACTTGTGCAGCCATTGCGATCAACAACTGGCTTTTGACCGTTGCCAAGATCATAAGACGCTTGAATGATCCCAGGATTGTCGCACTGAACAACACCAACGTAATTTGGATCAAGCGTATCAAGGGTTGGGCGAATATCCAGTTTGTTACCGACATAAGTCCAGGTGACGGACACACCGTTATCCATCGCTTCGATCCTAGCAGTGGGTGCAGCAGGGCCGCCGCCCTGGAAGTTCTGTGGTGAGTCCGATCCAGGCTGTAAAACCTGATAGCCGGCTTGTTTACATGATGCCAGGGCAATCGCAAGTAAGATCGCAACCCCGACTAAATTTGATTTGTTTGAATTTTTCAGCGAATTCATAAGTCACTCCTTTTTTCTACTTCAACATCAGCTTCAGCAACAATTTTTTCCAGCATCAACAACAACGAGGATCATCAAATTTCTTCTTCAATTCTTATTCAGCTCAAACGTCTCAGCACCTTTAACCTTATCGCGGTAGATTCTAAATTCAACGCGACGGTTCAATTGTCGGCCCTGATAATTCGAGTTTGCTGATACAGGTTCTTTCGCACCATGACCTTCGGCGACGATTTTACTTCCGTCGAGATGATGGTGATCGACCAGCCAACGTTTGATTGTGTTCGCACGTTTCTGGCTAAGTTTCTCATTGTAAGATGCAGAACCGATCGAATCCGTATGTCCAATCACCATCAATTTTGTGAAGACTGGTGGTTGATTCAAGTAATTCGCGAGTTGAGCCAAAGTGTCTTTGCTTGGGCCAACCATGTTGTCTGAACTATCGAACTCAAACAAAATGTCATGAACAATCACACGCTCATAAGACTTCGGTGGTCCTGAGAAGGGTTTCTCTGCCGGAGCGGGGGCGTCGCCATCATGAGTGACGCGCTGTGGCTCAGAAAATTTCGGCCCCATGGACCAGTTAACACCAGCGTAGAGACGCCAATCGGGAGTCGAAATTCCGTTTTGTAATTCAGTCCCAATTCCACCGTGAATCGCGAGATTGGTGTTTACATCATGTTTGAGTCCAAGCAGTGCCTCGTTCGAGGCAGCGGTACGATCGCCATTTTTATCGACCGTCGCCGCAGCTTGACTCGCATAAATTTCAGCGATCACTTTTGAATCGATGCTTTCGATATGATAGCTTGCAGCTACCGACTCGATAAATTGATTTGGAAGTGGCTTAATCGGAGCTGCATCTTTCAGTGCTGCGCCCGGGTTACGCCAGCGGTATCCAATGTTGGCACCAAGGGTTAGTTCACGGGTAATTTTTTTATCACCGATAAGCTGCGCAGTATAAATCGGCCGTGCAGGATCACCCACATATGGATTATCTGTGGTCCTGTTAACATTTACGACGCCACCAACTGCGATACCACCATCTTGATCGCCAAGAAGTCGATACTTAACGTTTCCACGAATCTCGGTGTTACCGTTATCACGGAAACGTCCGCTGTAGCCATCTGTCGTAATGGATTGAGTTAGAATTTGCGGCAAGCTCAAGCCAATGCTCAGGTTCTTTGCAACACCAACACCAACATTAATATCTGCAGCTAACAGTTTGTCATTGAATTGAGATTTAGTTTGTTGCTGTCCATCATTCTCGAAATAGGGGAGAGTGTTGACCGCGTAATTCATAAAGAATCCGAAATTGACAAAACCAGGTAGCAATGTCTCCGATGATTCGACAGTTATAAAGTCGAGGCCATCGGTGGTTGGGTTAAAGATCTGCATGTCTGAACCAACAACGTTAGCATTCGTGACAGGTGTCAAAAACATCGACACGGCGATCCCAGTTACTAATTGGCTCAAAACGGTGCTTTTGAATCCGATCCGCCGCGGGGGGTTAGTCTTTGTTTTCATAGTGGTTTCTCCTGTCCTGTGTTCTATAAACTTGAGCCTTTTCGTGGCTTAACATCGTGCCTAATGGCTCTCTGTTGCTCTAACAAGGTGCAAGCCTAGTGCCACTTGGCTTTCAAGGGTCAACATGCTGATTTATAAAGGTTTCTTCGCTCTCAACTTGCTGAGGCTTAGGCTAAGCACGGTTCTTGCTCCATAAGTCAGACCAAAGCCATTTTTACCTATCTTATAGGTGGATGGTGAATGGGCACACGAAGGAGCTAGGACATGGTAAGCACATTTAATTTTTCAAATGCGAATCCTTTTGAGCGGCTGATATCAGCACTTAAAGCTAACAAGGCGCTGCTCTCACCTTCGCGTTCCTTGCCTACAAGTGAATCTGAACGTCGTGATTACGGTCATGGTGTTCGCCTTTGGAATGATCGTGATCCACGAGCTGATCAATCGTTCTTTTTAGGTAGCGTCCCTGGATTTGTATTGAGCAATGACCAAAAGATCATTGATTGGAATATCGCGTTCGACATGGTCTTTGGGGAGGCTGAAGGAATGAAGCGTGGGATGAACGTCGGTGAATGGTATAAATTAATAGATAATTTCCGACGCTTGCCAAATCGAGAAATGAAGTTACAGGGCGAAGCGCTCTTACCGATTACGGACCGCGAGCGTGTGGTTTTTATTTCACCGGCATACGGACGCATGGTTTTTATGAAACTGATGTCACCTGTATTAGACCGTATTACCGGCCGGGTTATCGGTTGGAACGTTGCCCTCAATATTAATTCAGTGCATGACCGTGTGAAATTTTTCGAAGATTTATACAGTAAAATTGACGATCAGAGTCGCCATGCACGCTACATTGCTGGTGCCGAACAGTTGTTGATGAGGTCGAGATCTCATCAAGAATTTATTCAGGCAATGATTCGGGATATTGGTGATGCTGATAAAATACTTATTGTTGGTGCAGTCAAAGCTGAGGGACTCGTCGAAGCCCTTTTATCGGACAGTCTGCATAGACAAGTTACAGTGGTGGATGATGATGCAGAAGCATTGCGACTTGTGAGAGCTCGCTGCGGACGTTTTCATAATCGGATTCGATTAGTACGAAGGAGCTTTCTTGGATTGCAAAATTTGCCGCAGAATCGCTTTCATGCTGCAATCATTATGTATCCGAGGCTGAGTGAGCAGGATTTAGCCTTTGTGGTCGAGACAGTCCTGGCGGTGATTCCTAATCACGGTCGACTTCTAGTGGCAGGTTATAATGCCAAAGATGAGGTTGCCTCGTGGTGGAAAAGAGTTCAATCCGAGCTCGAACAAGCGGGCGACGTAGATACTTTGCGATGGCATTTGAAGAATGTATCTAAAGAAGATCAGAGGCTTCACCAAAAGACGGCAGTGCTTTTGGACCATGGTTTGAGTGGGGCACCGAACTGGTCATTGATAGCCGGTGCTAGGATGGTGCATGGCTCCTCCCATTATCTAGGTGGTGTCGGGGCGATTGTAGCTGTGGAAAAAGCTGTAAGTGCCAGTAAAGCCATATAATAGTCGTTTATTCATTTAAATATTTGTTTCACAAATAGTAGTTATTTAGCAGGGACCGTGGTAGCTTCTTGCCTCTTTTAAGCAGTTAGCAAACCGATGAGCGGGCCATGTTTAAGTCACTATTAAGGAAACTTTTTATGAAGAATCGCAAAGCTGAAGTAGATGCTGTTGCATCGTCGTTTGATTACACCAAGAACAAATACCAGCTTAAATTAGATACCTCGATGGGCGAAATCCTCATCGATATGTGGCCTGACGTTGCACCTGGTCATGTTACAAATATGCTAAGTCTCGCAAAAATTGGTTACTACGATGGTCTGACATTTCACCGGATCGTCAAAGGGTTTGTAATCCAAGGTGGCTGTCCAGTTGGAACTGGAAGCGGCGGTCCTGGTTATACGATCAAGGCGGAGTTCAACGCAAAACTTCACGAGCCGGGCGTGCTTTCCATGGCGCGGACTCCTGACCCGGATTCTGCTGGGAGCCAGTTTTTTCTATGTTTAGAAAAAGTGCCATTTTTGGATCGTCAGTATACCGTCTTCGGTAAGACCGCAAACGAGGAAAGCCTAAAAGTTGTAAAAGCTATTGGCGAAATTAAAACAGGTTCTCAAGATCGGCCGGTCGTTGCTGTGACCATCGATAAAGCAACCATCATCGAGACGCCAATGTGAAGCGTGGGCTTGTCGACATGCTGATCGCAAGCTTAATGTTTGCGATCATGGGTGCTCTGGTTTATCAAACCAAAGTATGGAATGCGGGGGAATCGCCGATGATGGCGTCGTTTCTCCGCGTTTTTTTTAATTTAATTGTCGTTGTGATCCTGTCGTTTTTTGTTCACGACCGAGATAATAAAGTGCTGGGCATACGAGGTCTTTTTGGTAATTTTCGTGGTTCGCTGTGGCTGCGAGGATTCTTCGGATCACTGTCAGTTATGACAGTTTTTTATTCGATCCATGCGATCGGGATTGGTGAGTCTGGATTTCTTACTTCAAGCAGTGCGGTTTGGGTAGGGCTCTTAAGTCCTTGGGTTTTAGGTCAAAAAAATACGAAGTGGGGTTGGATTGCGATTCTAGCCAGTATTTGCGGGCTTTATATGTTGTATCAACCAGATTTCGGCGCGGATCTTTTTTGGGGACGTACTGTGGCGCTGGCGTCAGGTTTTTTTGCGGCGATTGCTTATACAATGGTAGCGCGTTCTGGACGAACAAATCATCCACTTACGATTGTTTTTTATTTTGTATTTGTTGCAACAGTGCTGCATCTTTTATGGTTCTTTTTTCAACCGATTCATTGGCCGCAAGATACAAGAATATGGTTAGCGCTTATTGGTGCAGGGGTGGCTGCAACGCTCGCGCAACTTTTTATGACTAGATCTTATCAACGGGCGCCTGCTGCGATGGCATCAGCCGTAAGCTACGCAGCTCCTGTTTTCAATATGATATTTGCAGTGGTCTTATTTCGCGATCGCCCTAACGCGAGATCACTTTTAGGTGCTACGATTGTTCTTCTGGCTGGTGTAGCGCTGCCTTTTTTTCGGGGAGCGATCCATGACCAAAAAAAAGCAGAGTTAGCACCTGAGGTGTCCTCATGAAAGAATCAACGTCGACAGTAGATCAAACTTTAGACGAAAAATTTATGCAGCGAGCGCTCGTCTTGGCTAAAAAAGCGGCAGATTTAGATGAGGTTCCTGTAGGCGCTGTCCTTGTTAAGGACGGTAAAATTATTGGTGAGGGATGGAATCTAAGGGAAACAAACCGCGATCCGTTACATCATGCCGAAATCATGGCAATCCAAGAAGGTGCAAAAAATTCCAATGCTTGGCGTTTGAGTGACACTACACTGTATGTGACCTTAGAGCCTTGCTTGATGTGTGCAGGGGCTATTTATCAGGCACGGATACCAAGGGTTGTGTTTGGAGCAATGGACCCAAAGGCAGGGGCGTGCGGAAGCCTTTATCAGGTGCATGAAGATGCTCGCCTTAACCATCGTTATTTGGTACAACCTGGGGTCCTTGCTGAACAGTGTTCTGAAATTCTCAAAGAATTCTTTCGCAGGCGTCGTCAAAGCAAATCAACCACTGTTGTTGACGATGAGAGTGATAAGTAAGTTTCCACTTCAATACGGAGAGGTGGCAGAGTGGTTGAATGCGCCAGATTCGAAATCTGGTTTATCTTCACGGGTAACGAGGGTTCGAATCCCTCCCTCTCCGCCATACTTGCCTCTTTTACCTTTATACTTCGTCACGCTTCAATCCGCCCTCGGTCATGTACTTAAATGTACACTCCCTCGGGCGGATTTTTGCGTTCCTTGTCTAAAGCTAAAATAGGCGGCGTCGTCGCCATAAAGGCAGCCCCAAGTCGAACCACCGGTAAGATCGCTACGGTGTAAAAACTTTCCATTTTGCTTCACACTGTAATCGACTTTTAGATGCTGAAATGTGTAAGGTTCCGTCACTTCTCTGAGAACGGCTTTAATTTCAAATGTTCCAGCCGCAGATTTATATGAAGCCGTTTCTTCTTTAATATGACCGGGCGAAACTTTCGCCTGAGTTTCTGCAGATAGGGCCAACAGAATTCCCACAAACAAACATGATAGAGAAGGAAGCATATTCGGTCCTCTCGCGGTATGGATTCATTTTTCTCATTATAGAATGCAGTATTTTTTTTCGAATTCAAAGTTTATTAATTCTCAAAGAGGCGGGGGACTTTTCCCAACGTCTATCTTAGTAGGCCCGCCCTTCAGCCAGTTTATTTTCCAGCCGTCTTCGAGAATAATAACGACCTTTGATCCTGCTGGAATCCAGGCCTCATGCACGAACTTGCCGGGCATGTAAATGTAGCCATGTTCCTTAACTTCGAAGCGTTTACCATCATGTTCAAAGAGATGTGAACCTCCTAAAATAAAATGGGTTTCACTTTTTTCATGAGTATGTTTTGGAATGTAGATTGCCTTTGGAAACTCTACCGTAAGAGTTGTCGCCTTGGCCTTTGGATCGACTCGAAGAATCGCAAATCTTGGTGAGTCTTCGCCCAGATCTGGAAGCATTTTTTCCCATTTTAAATCTGCTTGATTTTTAAAAACAATGGCTTCGCCAGCTCCGAACGCAGATGTCACCCATCCCGCAATAGCGATGACGACAATCATAATTGGGTTACGCATTTTTTTGACTCCTCGAACGGTCTAAGTTGATTAATAGATTAGCGCACTGGTTTATGGTTGAACTGGAAATAATTTATAGAGTGGCGAGGCAATCGTTTGCAGAACAATCTTTCCATTCTCAATGACAAAAGTATCGGTCCCAAAGAATTCCTGCTTGTTCGTGGGGGTGAAATGCCATGTAATGTAAACGAACCGATCAAGAACTACTGGAGTATCAATCCGATTTGTCCCAGCATCGAAGATGTTAAAGAGCCGAGTAAATACATTGGCAATCTGATCTTGACCTTTAAAAACCTCGTTATTGAGGACTAAGACGGATTCGTCGGAATAATCCGAAACGATGTCATGTACGGATCTGATCTCCCAGGCATGAATGTGGTGAGTCCAGACCTCAGTTGTTGATTTGGCTGAAGCTATCCCACCAAATACTGCGAATAACGAGGCAAGTCCTAAAGCATTGATTGTTGTTCTAAGCATGTCCTTCTTTCCTTTTGTTTTCTGTTTTGTCTTTAGTTCTGCTGGACGATCCAACATGACGCGTTTTTTACTAAAGCTTGCATTATCAATCCAATGCATTGTATATATAATATACATGAATGTAATTTATAATATGGTGAAGTAGTGGATAATATTGATAAAATTAAGAAGTTTGATCTCAATCTATTGGCAGTGTTTATCGCAATTGATGACCAAAGACACATAACTAAAGCTGCCAAAGTTCTAGGAATTACCCAATCTGCCTTAAGTCATGCGTTGGGTCGCCTGCGTTTGGCATTCAAGGATCAGTTATTTGTGAAATCGTCGAAGGGAATGGTGCCAACGCCCAGGGCCGAACAACTTTCGCACCCTATCCGTCACTTGTTGACGAACTTTACAAAGGACGTGCTAGGACAGGAAAATTTTAATTCTAAGACTATGGAGCGAGTTTTTAGAGTTTATACGACAGATTTAATCGAGAGCCTTTTATTCCCGCCATTGTTGCGAACTATTCGGACAGAATCGCCCAACACTCAGATGGTAAGTCGTTCCATGTCCTTTTCCCTTCCTCGGGAGGACTTAGAGCGGGGGATTTGCGATATCGCAGTTGCAGGTTTCTTCGGCGATCTCCCGGATGGATTCTATCAACAAAAACTTTTTTCTGATTCGTTTGCATGTGCTGTTCGCAAAGATCATCCTCGATTAAAGGGGGTGAGCCAACTTTCTCTAGATGAATTCTGTGAAGAAACACATATACTAGTAGCGCCCGGCGGCGAGCTTCACGGCAGAATCGATGATCTACTGAAGCAGAAAAAACGCAAACGTCATATTATCGCAGGACTGAATGCATTTATGAGTGCGGCCTGGATTATTCGTGAAACAGATTCTATTTTTACCGGACCATCTCGTTTGATTAAACAAATGAATCAAGCATTTCCCATCAATATGTTACCGCTTCCAATAAAGATTCCCAACATTACGATTGTTCAAGTATGGCACGAACGAAATAACCAAGACCCTGCTCACAGTTGGTTTAGGGAACAGATTCGTCGCACACTTCAGGAGTAGGAGTTTTTTGTCTACTCAGGAACGACAATATAAAAAATGGATTGAACAGACGAGATCAATCCTAAAAAAGCAGATGTCAAAAATTGAAGCAAAAGACGCTGATATGCTTTTAAACTTTAATGTTCAAATCTATCCTCATACTTTAAAAGGTAGTCTTACGTAGCGGAAATCTACTAATATTACTGAACGGACATATAGGGTATTTACCTCCAAAAAATATTGAAATTCATGCAGGATAAAATTTTTCTCAAGGAAACATTCGATTGACGAATAAAAACAGATTATTGAGATTTTAGCTCAAGTTATTGGGTAAACTGTCGAATCCATTAATGCGGAAAAAGAGAAAACGCCGTAATAATGTGGGTCTTCGACCAGATGGTAAGCCTATTTGAAAAATCTATTTCGGAACGCACTGCAAAAGTGGTGGTTTTTGGCTTAGGTGATATAACCCAAGTTAACAACCTGACTTCTGCTCTTGCTGCACTCGAGTTTAAAAATGTTCAGAAGACGTCTGACGTTGCCTCTTGTCTTGCGGCATGTGCGTCCATGCCTGCTGATTGGCTAGTTGTAGCGTGCGCGTCCGGCGAGGGCGAGCGGATGTTAGGGCTGCTTCGCGATGTGACGCAGAATTCCCACGTGCCGACGATAAGTGTTTTCATCTTACCGGACGAACAACGCATTTTACCTGTAGCATTTGAGTTGGGTTTGTTTTCTTGGCATCCTTTGAGCGATCAGAATGCTATTCTGGTTGCTGAATTTAACGAACTATTTGCCACTTTAAAGAAAAGCAACGGCTCAGAAATTAAAACGGCCGCTTCCTACTTACGTAAGTTATTGATTGAGCTCCATTGCTTCGAATCTTTGCTTGGGCTAGAACAAAATCTACACAAAGTATTGCCAGTTGATACGGGCATTTTAATTACTTTAGCGGAAGCATACCTTCTATGCGGTCATGTTGAGAAAGGCTGGCAAACTTTAAATCAAGTGACTTTGCTTGATGAAGAGTCAAAGCAAGCCGTCTACGGGCTGCGGAAGCGTTACAGTAAAAAAATTGAAAACTCTACAATGGATGAGGAGTCGAGGGGACGCGCCATTCATCTCGACCTTGCGATAGTTATCGACTCCGATGAGTCGGCTCAAAGTCAAATCACGGAACTGCTTAAACTTTCGGGCGTCAAAGAAGTAAAGATTTGTGCTAGTACCGAAGAAACGGAGAGATGGCTAAATATCAATCCGGAGCCGGATTTAATTTTATTAGAATGGCGGACTCCTAAAATAAATGGGGCTGCAATTGTCCAGCGCATTAGAGGTGCGGGCCATCAACGCGTGATCATCGGAATCGTGAGTTCTCAGATTAAGTCCTCTGATCTACCATTGCTGCGAGATATGGGGGTCGATTTGATCATCGAAAAACCAGTTGGTCGTAAGGACTTCTTAAAGAGGCTTGTTTGGGGCATTGGTCAGGAAAAGATTCCCTTAAACCTCGCTAGTATTTATCGGAAAATAAATTACTATTTTAGTGAAGGTAGAACGCAAGAAGCTCAAGAACTCATACATAAATTTAGAAATCATGAAGATTGCCGCGAAGGCGACAAGTTCTTAATCGAAGCTCTATCGGCTTATTTCGCGGGCGACTACGATTCCGCCGTGAAGTTTGCAAACACCTCGATCTTAAAGTCTCACGACAAGACCGCGAGTTTAACATTACTGGGTAAATCATTTTTGAAGTTGGGTCAGTTCAGCGAGGCCCTCAAGGCGTTTGAAGTGGCGCAGTCGATTTCGCCGATGAATATTAGTAGGGCCTGTGAAATCGCAAAGCTAAGTTATCAAACAGATGGTAACATTAAGGCTGCTGAGGGAATCATCGCAAGCGTCAAAAAGATAGATCCAAACAGTGACATTATAGCTAAAACCGAGGCTTCGATTGCGATAGAAGAGGGAGAGCCTGACAAAGCCAGAGCGGCTTTTGGAAAATTAAGTTCTCTGAAACCCTTAATCGCCGATATGAATAACCGTGGAGTCGCGCTTACCAAAACCGGTAAGATAGAAGAAGCTATTTCACTGTATCAGTCGACTCTGCAGGCGATAGGACCGGGAGATAAAAATTATGATGCCATCAGTTATAATTTGGCGCTCGCTTATGCGCGTAGTGGCAAATTGACACTCGCAAAAAGCACACTAAATTCTATCATTAACGGTGGCAATCTCTTTTTAGAAAAGAAGACGCGTTCGCTCTTGGAGCGAATCGACGATTCTTTGACTACAGGCGTAGAATTTTTTATTAAAGAAGTGGTTGTTATGCCTGAGATCATTGAGTTTGGAGATTTAGATAATACAGTCGCAACAGGTGAAGTCCCAAGAAAACATATTCCTGCCTTAATTCTGGAAGGGCATTGCTTATATCAGGTATTCAAAATCAACCCACGTGATGCAAAGAAGCTCCAACCTCAATAGTTTCGTTATAAACTCGAGCGTAATACCCGCAGTTTTTAGGTTAAATATTTTAACTTTAAATATTAATTTAATGTACTTTTATCTACTATGTAATGCTGCTAGTTTCCCCAAAACCTGCGCTAGATCTGCGCTACATGGGGGCTTAATGAAGGTTAAGGTGAACGTTGGATGTTCTAACAGGATGGACAAGGTTGAAACTGAGAAGGATAAGATAAGATATGCATTGTCCAGGCAGGTCGATTACATTTCGGAAATATCGCTTATCCCTGAAAAGAAAAAGGAAATTCTTGAATTTATAAAGTCGCTCGATCACAAGTCAACGCGCTTTTGCACCGTTCCCCTTTATGATGCTGTATTAACCAGGAAGCCGATTCTCGAGGTCATCAAACATCAGTATTCATTTGGTGTGAAATGCTTCACCCTTCATCTGACTCCCAAACATTTAATACGAGCGGCAATTGAGCAACAGTTCGTCATTAATTCAAGGGCAGGAAATTTTTTATTTGGACTCGCCAAGAATGAGCTGGAGAACCCTCATTTCGAGGATTTTCAAGAAATGATGGCTTTTATTCGTGAAAATAATTGTGAATTGTTTGTCGGTACTTCGTTACGCCCTGGCCGTGTTGTCGAATCAAAGCGCAGCAACCTGTGGCGTGAAGAGTTGGATTTTATTAATGCATTTATGAATGAGCAAGATGTTCGAAAAGATGAGTATATCTTGGAGTGCGGCGGTCATCTCGATGCATCGCTTCTCTCAACTTTCGTGGAGACCATTAAAGACAATCAAATATGTGTTATGGGACCGCTCATGACAGACGCTACAAATGCGTTTGACGATCTGTCATCTATCATTGGAGCGAGCGTCCTGAATTCACAAAAGAAAATTCATACCCATCTTCTGCTTACGCGTGATGAACATATTCGTCTTCCAACTCTTGACGCGCTTAAAAGTGGTGTCGATACCGTACTAGTCTTTAAGCACAATATGAATCTTGCGAACGGAGATCTTGAAACTATTCATCATGAAGATCGATTCCAGAATCAATCAAATCAATGTACCACTGGAGTAAATCTTTTTGGCCCGTTGGAAGGCGATCCTCAAATTTGTAGTATGTGCGGATTTCATTGCCCGCTACGCAATATTAAATATCCGATGATGAAGCTAGAAAACGTCCTTGGCCAACGGGCAAAGGCGACTTTACAATGATCATGATCATTGGTCCAAGCGGAACTGGCAAAACAAAAATTGCCTACGAATTGGCTCGAAGGAGCAACGGAGCCGTTATTAATGTAGATCGGGCCTATCTTTATAAGCATTTTCCAATTGCGACAGGACTACAAGATACTTTAATGGAACAGAATGTGCCAAGCTATCTATACGAAATGCTTGAACCCGATGAACCATCTTTCTCTGCAGATGTATTCATAAAGATGGTTGATAGGGTCGGTTCAGAAGTTTTGGCTTCTGGGAGGATTCCAATTGTTGAGGGTGGATCCACTGTTTACGTCCCAGCCCTGCTAGCCCTAAATGCTAAGAAGAATCTTTTCAAACACGTGATTGGTTTAAGATTTCCCGCCGAATTTGACACTGCTGGTAGATATCGAAAGCGTATTGATCAGGCTTTCAATGATGGTCTAGTCGAGGAACTGGCAGCGAAATTATCGGAGTATCGGAATAGTTATTTAATAAAAGAGTGCCATGCAGCTGTGCCAACTGTCAGGTTCATAGATGGAGAATTGAGTCTCCATGAGGCGAAATCAGAAATTTTGAAGCGAGCTTTGATCTATAAAGATCGACAATTGGCTCTTTTTTCAGAGTATCCCAATATTCATTGGATTGATGTGTCAAATTTTGGTGAGTGCTATCAAAAAATTGAGACACTAATCTATGCGAAAACGATTTAGTACGATCTTACTTCTTTTCTAATAATGGTCGCAAACAATGTATTAAACCTTCGATGACGACATCGTGAGCTCGCGTTTTTGAATAGAGTGCTTTTACTTCGTAGGGAAATACCTTCGGGATGACGACTTCAACGCGATCTTTATTTTTGCTCTGTAGTAATAGGAAACTTGGAACTAATCCCCCAGAAATTCCTTGTACTGTCCAGTGCCAAATAGCGTCCCAACTTGGGATCTCCGCAAAAACAAGGATTTCTTCAGAAAATTTCCGCTTGAAAAGTGCTTTGACACGCTCTGTTTCGGGACGACGTTCTGTCATGGCATAACCTAGGGATGGATAGAGTTTCGATCGCGGCTTAATAAGCATGAAATGCCCGCGATCAATAATTTTCTCTACATATCCATGAAGACTATCGTCCCCAACAAATAATGCCAAATCTATTTTCTTACTTTCAAGCAATGTCACCAAGTTTTCGGAGTTTTCGATGATGATCTTAAATTGTACCTTTGGAAACTGCTCGCGCAGTTTTGCCAGTGCCTGTGGAAGCATAAAGGTTGCAAGAGTTCGAGCGCAGCCGATACGGTAGGTTCCACTTGGATTAGAATGAGCCTGTTTTAGCTCGTCCTTCATGGTATCTAAGTGGTCAAGTAATCCTTGTGACGTCGCTAACAACGACTGACCTGCCGCTGTCAGTTCAAAAGACCGCCGTTTATGTTTGATGAGTGCCACGTCGAGATCTGACTCTAATTTTCGAATAGCGTGACTAATGGCCGGGCGACTTAGGCGATTTAAATCTGCTGCAGCGGACATGCTTCCTAATTTAGCTGCATCTACAAAGTATTTGAGATTGTATAAGTTCATTTTATTTTCTCTTAAAAAATAGCCTTACAAAAACTATTCTTAGATCGTTTGAATAGTGTTCGGCCTCGGATGAAAAGATTGTATCTTGCGGCTCGCTAAAGGCGCAATAGACATTGAATGAGCTTTCGCTAATAATAACTTCGACTTCAAACAAATGGGGATCTCATATGGAAAAAATGGGAAAGAAATCAGCAATCGTTACTGGAGGTGCTCGAGGAATTGGATACGCGATTGCTGAAGCGTTGCTACACTGCGGATATGGTGTTGTCATTGGCGACAAAGATGGAAAAGGCTGCGAAAATGCGATAAAAAATTTATCACAACTAGGTGATGTCCGTGTCCTCGTTATGGATGTCTCAATAGAAGCCGATATGATTGGGTTAGTTGATCTTTGCCGCAGATCATTTGGTGGCGTCGACCTGCTCGTTAATAATGCGGCAATTGCGAATCTCGACCAACCGCTAATTACCGATATGAGTCTGGAAGAATGGAATAGACGGCTTGGAGTGAATCTCACGAGCTATTTCCTCGGTGCGAAGCATGCGTTACCGCTACTCAAGCTCAGGCAGGGTAGTCTTATAAATATTTCGTCCACTCGGGCCCTCATGTCAGAATCAAATACGGAGACATACTCCACGGCAAAAGGGGGGATCGAGGCTCTTACTCATGCGCTCTCAATCACTTACGGGCCAGAAGTTAGAGTGAATGCCATTCGACCGGGATGGATAGATACACGCGATAACCGCGATCAAGAACCCTTATCTAAATCGGCGCATACTCAGCACCCGGTGGGACGTGTCGGCTATCCGGAGGATATTGCTTCGCTTGTCGTTTATCTTGCTTCCGAGGCAGCTGGTTTCATAACGGGTCAGTCGTTTACGGTCGATGGCGGGATGTCTCGCAAAATGATTTATAGGGAATAATTATTTCAGTTTGTCCCTTTGCAGCCGCTCAAGCATCTTTTGAAGTTAAGCCTCATGATTGGAGCTATAGTGGGCTAGCGCATAGAAATACGCTAGCCCCTACTTATTACAGTGAACAGTTTTTCGCGCTTGCATGAATTCCGCAAATTTCAACAGATTTTGAATTTGCCCAGGATTCGGCCCAAGTTCTGAAGGTGCTCGAGAAAACGTTCGCTACGTAAGAAGTATCGGTGGTGTTTGAACGGCTGTTAACACCAACCAGACGTCTTGTGTTACCAATTTGGATGTATCCGCCTCCCCCGGAATCGCCAGAGCATAGTGCTACCTTACCAGTAGTTATGACATCGTGGTTAGTTCCACGTGGACAGCTAACAGATTTCACAGTTCCCACGCGAAATTTCCCGTCAATGCCGCCATTCCATCTTTGGCAGCCAAATCCAGTCCAAAGAAATTCTTGACCAGCGCTGCAGTGCACGTCTTCTTCGTCTGCGACAACTTCAAATTCAATATTCGGGACCGCTGCATTTAGTGCGCATAATGCCCAGTCGGCTGTTTGATTTGAACGGTAATTGCTATGATGTGTGCATTTACCGCTATATTTTGTACCAGCGGCAGAAAATGATGCTGTACCACCATTAGAAACGCAGTGAGCTGCGGTTAATAAGACCCTCTCGCCAATAAGTGTCGCAGAGCAATTGCCGATCCATGGACTTGCAGGCCAGTCTGCTAGATCTGCAATTGTTCCACCAATCAATTTAGCATCAAAATCGGCTGCTAATGAATAGCCACTCATTGATAAACCCAAAGCCAAATTAAACGAAAACATTGATTTTAAAAGTCGCATAACGCATCTCCATTTCGATTTTGTAAATGAATTTCTTACAAAATGCGTATCGGGAGAATGTCTGCGCTAGTGAGGAAGATATTTTTCAAAACGTTGAATATCGGAATTCGTGTTTATCGGAGTTTAATAGGACGATGAGTATAAATTTACACTAAACTCTGCTAATTCGGTGGTTTAGCGAGCTTGCAGTGAGTGAGCTTTATGGCCGTATAGTTTAGATTTAGTGAACTAGGCTCAGGTCGAACTTGTACCTTTTTGTTAAAAGCGCAGCTTCGTTTGAATAACGTGACAAACAAATTCAGCTGCACTCTGTACTTGACATGATTAATTGCATTTCGATCCGATTACTCATAGCGGCAGTACTATTAACACAACCAGTGTCAATAGCGCCCAGCGCTCACTCCAATTGAGGTCTATCTGCATTGAGGGTTTTGGATTTGCAGGTCCCCAAAACAGTTTTGCAAAATTCCTAATCAACGCAAAAGTAAGGATAGCCCATATAAATACAGAAATAGAACCGACATACGACGATCTTTCAAATAAAGCTCCGATAGCGACTTCCTCGGCGTGAAATCCCCAACTTAATGGTGCGTTAACAAATTCCAGCAATGAAGCCAGAGCGAATCCACCTAGTACTGGCATAGACGTTGCTAAACCTTGCATTTGCGAGGCATTGGGAGTGCCGATGCGGCGTTGAATGGCATCTTCGCAGAGAAATGCTGCACCCGCCGCAATAATTGTATTGATCGCCATAGCCCAAGCTGCATGCATGACATGTTCACTCGAGGAAGCGGCTAAGGATGCCATCGCAATACTTAGAGAAGAGAAAACGCCGAATATGAGCATGCGACGAAATTGTGTTTGTGCACAGCATACAAAAGCGAAAAATCCTGCAGAAACCAGGAAGAAATTAATAGCACTAGAGGTCAATCCTGTGTCCGTTAGCAATGATACTAGGTAAGAAGAACTAACGGTAATAGCAGTCAATATATTTATAAGATGCGTTATCTTCACACTTAACGATGCATTTTGAATAAAACCGACACTTCCCAAGTGAAATGGAAAAATCCCGAAGCGGAGAAATGCAGCCGTTACAAAAGCAAAGCGCCCCGCGACACTACTTTCTCCGCGTAAACATCCAATAGCAAATGCAATGATAGAAGCAGCCTCGATCAGTATAAAAACTCTCTTGCTATGAGTTGCGGCTTGAGAATCTCTAGGATCTTGCTTGATAAACATAGGAAGACTGGTTGCGAACCAGAAAGCTAGCGTGATGAATGGGTTTATCTGAAACCATGCTTGCGGTGAAGGCGAGATGTATAGATCGTCGTAGCGAATGTGAGCCCGGCGATGGCAAACATGCTCAAACCCTCGCTACGAGATACACCAATTTTTGCTGCCATCGCGGTGGCGATAACAACCATAATAGTACTAAGAATCAATGGAACATTCATAAAGATCCTCCTTTTGCATTTTCAGCAAAGAACTGCTCGTGGCGACTGTCATGTTGCCCTGTTTCCTGAGTTGTCGCATCTCGATCTTCCGCAGCTAAAGAACGTTCCATGAAGTTTTCAATGCTATTGCAGAATTTAACGCAGGATTCAAAAGGCTGAACGATAATCAATCGTATCCAGGATTCGAGGTTACCGCGAGTTAGGCCAAATCGATAAAGCTTCCAACTTACTCTCGAAGGTAATTTATTCTCCCATCCTAACTCTTTTATTGCAGAGCCCTTTGTGCGCCTTTCTTGTAGATAGTCTGCTAGAGCAGACGAAGCGAGTAGGAGCTGCGGTGTGCGAACAAGGGCATGAGTTGCAACATGGATAAGTGCTAAAATGTTCCAACCAAGGCCAATCTCGACAAATACCATACCGATATGACTGATGGTTGCATAAGCTAATTTCGTTTTCACATCGCTACTGGTCCGACCTGAGATCCAAGCGTAGAGGAGCGAAGTCAATCCGATAGCAACAATAGCTGTATGAGCCCACCAGTGACCTGCCCACAAAGGCTCCGTCCTTAATAACAGAAAGCATCCGAGATGAATGGAAACCCCTCCGTAGAACACGGCACTTGATGGTGTCGGTCCTTCCATTGCACGAGGAAGCCAGAAGGAAAAGGGTAGTTGCGCTGATTTGCATGCAGCGGCAGCAATAATACAGCAAATAACAAGCGTACTTGCAGGGATACTGCTTTCAGTGCTCACGATAGCAGCTAAAGCACAGGCAATCATAAGCGCCGCGTCACCGATGCGGTAACAAGCGAATACCAAAATGGCGTGATCTCGTGGGCGTGCACGTTTGTAAAAATAGGCAATCAATAAAAATGAACTCAGACCAACACATTCCCAGCCCGCGATGAGAGGTAAATTTTCAGTCACAGAGAAAGCAGTGTAACTGCCACCAGCTAAAGCTAGCAAAAAACAATAAAAGCGAAGAAATCCTGAATCACCGTGAAGATAGCGTCTTGCAAAGGATGCTGTGAGAGCCGTAACAAATGCCGTAAGGATGGTAAAAACAGCAGCAATGGCGTCATAGCGAAATATTCCATCAAATGTCGTTGGCTTTAAAAAAGTCAGACCAATAGCGACTGCGAAGCTAGTCCACAACACACTTGCCGTCACGCCCGCGATTGTGGCTTCGCCAAAAGGTTTACGCCAAGATCCTGACCACGCAAGTAGGAGTGCTGTGCAGAGCGGCAAGGCAATAACACAAGTAAGGATGTATTGAATGGTATCAGGATGCATGAGGAGCCCCCACTAGGTGCCCTGCAGTAATGATTGCAGGTGGTAAATGATCGTTTCTTCCGTCGTAGTACATGCGAGAATTTTGTGTTTTCGCAGGTGGATCCAGTAAATCTTGTTTTTCGAACGCTCCGTTAACCCTTAGAAATATTTCGTGAGTGCTAGGTGAAAGTACTGCAAGTTGTCCCCAACCCTTATCGAACTGTTCGAGAATCTGCGGAAGTTGATTTAGTACGTTTAATACAAAATCAACTTCAGCTTCGATAATCGTTAAGAGTCGCATTGGCTCATGAATTTCAACAGTTTGCCAAGGTAGACCACTGCGTAGATCGCTGGCAGGACCATCAACGACGCCAACCATAGAGGTGAGATTATGGGGTAATTTTGAGCCGCATCCGAAGGTGTGATTATCGACACGTGAGAAGTAATACTCCAAGTTGATACCGCTGCAGACCGGCATAATTGCGCTTAAGAGACCCTTCAAGATCTTGCCAGTCGGATCTTGAGCTGCATCATATGAGGTCAGAAAGCAACGACGATCAAGGAATAATCCACGAGTTGTGGATCGTCGACCGACAAAGGATGCTGCGTTAGAGCCATGCCCATATTCTGGTCGAACTTCGGCAGCATGATGAGCTCTAGTCTCTACCTTGCTTAGTGCTCGTTCCTTACTTAACTTACTAGTATCTCCGAAGCGACGGAAACGCTCATGGGCATTTCTACGTCTTGCTTCATTGAAGGCATCCTCTGCATTGGTTATTTTGTTTAAATGAGTACGAATTTCGACATCCGAGTCAAAGAATACAATCGACTCAGAGCATGTATCGTGTATGCCGCCAACAAAGATTGTGTCATCAGGAATAGCGATACCGCGTTTTTGCAATTCGCCACGGACATTCCGATCATTTGCCATCCCAGCAAAAACTCGGCCATTATACTGCCCTCTTCGTCCGCCGCATGCTCCGCAGTCATATGCCGATTGGAAGTGATTATTTGTCGTGGTCGATCCATGTCCAATGAGAAAGACCAAATCTGCAAAATTACTGGTAAGGCCAACCATTCTTAAGATGGCCTCGACGCGATCTGCCATTTCAAGAATTGTATAACCATGAGAAAGTTCGACTTGTTGGTCTTGTTCGCCAGATCTGGAAATAGAAAGTTCCGTGGGGCCTTGTTTGATAGGGCGAAGCTTTCTACCGATACGCATCAGCTCGCCTGACCAGTGCACGTTTAAGAAGAGTCGCGATGAATCGATAAGTGCAGCAGACGGTAATAGTGGTGCTCCCCAGAAACGGTTGCGTGCCAATTTAAGCGTGCTCTTAAACTGGGGCGTGATTTTCTGAAATTTTGTTCTCGGCTGGACTAGTCTTTCCTTAATTAAGTGTTTTGGTTTGACGGGTGCCGGACAGAAGGGCTCAGGATTCATAGCGTCATGAGGATGATAGAGCATATCGACCCCGAAAAATCCGGCGACGCCAAAAGTGATGCAATTGGGTTCACAGTCTTCCAGATGACGTCTGAAAGATTCTTCTCGTTCATCGAGGCAGAACATGGCTTGAAACTTTGGTCGTGCGGTTTGCAATGAATTTTTTTGCTTAGCATTCTGCTGAAGTGCCGTAAAGAACTGCTGTCGATAGGACCGTTCATATGCGCCTTGTAATATACGTCGCCGCATAAAGTCTGAAGTTTCGTTAAGTGTCTTGCAGAATACGGCCCACTGCTTCTGAGGCATTTTCTCGATATCTCGCGCGCTTAAACCCATAACTTGTGCCACACGAAAAAGTTGAGCAGCGAATGATGCGATATTCATAGAATGGGATTGAGATGTTGTCTCGAACACAGTCTTCTCGGGATCTCGTTTTAACAGCAAACGTACTGCTATGTAGTCAACAAGAGCCGGATAGCTCCGGTTTTTATCTGGAAGGCTATTTCTTTCTTCCAACGTTGCAAGCATTCCAGCCCAACCTGGAAGAGCTAGTAATTCTCTTTGGATGATTTCTTGCCAATGCTTTCGGGTGGGATCCAATTCGTTCAATAGATATGCGCATGCGGACATACCATTTGACTGCATTAAGTGGACAAGCCGTTCATCGTGGCGTAGTCGATCAACGCTATTGGGCACAATAGGACTGCGATACTTCGCTAGCTGTACCATGCAGTGCCAGAGGCCATGATCGCGCTCAGGCATGTGCCACTGAGCTGTACCTCGATCTAAATAAGCTGCAACGATACGAATCGAAATATCACCGAGACTGCGGTCTTCAGGTATACCAATTCCAGCCGAAGAAGAGTTTGACTCAAGTTTCATATTTTCATCTAATTTTTTTTCCACGGCATTCCAAAGCGTCGTTAGTGCGCTTGTGGCATTTTGACCTTGAGATTGAGCAATAAGTCTTGTTTTTGTTCCTGTAGACACTGCAGGATCGAAGTCCTTCAGTCCGCGCCCATCTTCGAGCCACCATCGGACTGTACGGGCGCATTCCCTGCGTTCAGGAATCTGCAAGGCAGCCATAAGGATTTGTTTACGCCAGTCGGTATGCTCAGTCGGGGGTGTTGCACCGAGCCGATGGGTTAATTCAGCGTCGACATCTGCATCCGTGATGCGACCGCGCCGCCATGCTTCGCAAAACTCTTCGTGAGCAAGATATGGTTCCGCTCTAAGCAAATGAGCAACATGCTCGACAGCTTCTTCAAACGCAACATGTTCGAAGTGGTGAAACGTATTGTGATGAATAAAATTATCAATGGGACCCTGTGAGGATAGATATCCTCTTACATGTTCGATTGCATCGCAAATGGTCATGGATCCATCTAAGTCAGCGGATGAATCCGCATGCCGATGTATAGACATCTAAACCTCTTAAATCTTATGCTTAATAATTTTTGGGTTCACATTGGTCTGGCGAACGGAGGGATGAGTTAACCAATGCATATTCGCTTTAAGATGAAGCTAAAGATGGTGGTCCACATGCTACGCGAGGGCGCGTCAATTCAGCAAGTTTTCTTGCTGGTATAATAGGGCGACATTCGATGACAATAAACTTTGGTAGTGAAATTTCCCAGGTATATTCAACGGTCGTAACCGGGAAACGTTCTTTTTTATCGGCAGAACTTTTGGCTTCCGCGGGAAAAAGTTCGAGTGGATCGGGTGTTTCATCTGCCGATTTGAAAAGAGTAAACGAGCTTAAATTATGTTTGCACTCGCCATATGTGACAAGTTTTAGACTCACACCTATAAAGGCGATAGTCGCAAGTACAAAAAGATATCGGCTGATCGAAGATTGGAAGTACCGCAATCGGGAACCTCTTGATTGTCTCGCACACTGAATAACGGTGTGTCTTAGACTATCAGAATCTGAGTTGTTTGCAAATGCTCCATTCCTATCTTCTGTATCAGCTGTAGACGTGCCTGCTAAAGGGGCTATAATGCAAAATATCTAAGTAGATACCGTATTTATGGCGATAACCTCGGAGTTCGGCTCATGAGATTTTCTAGTACGAAAATTTTCTTTTTTGTAATCTTAATTTTTACTAAGTTTATCGCGGGCTGCGCGTCGGCCTCGCATGAGGAGATGAGTGCGAGTTCTAAGGTGGGTGCCAAAGAAAATAAACTTGGTCTTGCAAATCCTTCGGCAAAATTCTGCGTCGATCACGGCGGTCTCATCGAGATGTACACCAACGAAGCTGGTCAAGGTGGATTTTGCAACGTGGGTGGAGGAATTATTGAAGAGTGGACATTGTTTCGCTACTTGAATGATCCTGCCCAAACGAGAACAAAAGCAGTTTCCGTATTTCTATTGCATCCGACGATTGAAGTAAGCCCGGGCAATGGTGGAGCAAACCCCGCGAGCCTTTATTGCTTAAAGGTGGGAGGAACAAACCCTGGTTATCAATCTGCTGAGGGAGCAGTTGGCATATGTGTCTTTCCTGATCGATCAGCAATAGAAGAATGGACCTTGTTTAGGGGTCCTGACGCATCCTCAAATGAAAAATTGCGGAAGCTTTTAAATAGTAGTACTCAGTAAAAAATGAATTATTTAAATAACTGACTAATACCTTCTAGTGAGCTATTTAATTTTTGATCGGCTGCATTGTTGAGTTGAGACATTCCATCTCGGATTTGACCGGTCATCCTGTCTTCCAGCGCATGACCGATTAATTTATCATATAGATTGTAACCATCCCGTATCTCTTCACTCGAGTTCAAAACTTGAAGCTTTTCCTCGGCGCCTATCTGCTGCCGAGATATAAACACCATTTGTGATTTATCAGGCAAGACTTTCGGTCCTGCGGGATCAGTGAAATCGATAACAATTTGTTTAATGAGAACGAAGAAGTCGAGAAATGGTGACAGCACAGTTCCAATCAATGATGCCGCCACTTTCATTTTCTCGGGGGCAGCGAATGATGGAGTCAGTTTTAGCGATAGGGTCGGAACCTGATATAAAAACTTATCGCAGTTTAATTTGCAGAAAGAATTACTGCGGATATCGTTGGACGATATATTCCCGAATGTTACTTTTAACAAGGAACGACTTTCGCTTCTTGTTGAACCATATGTTTTACTCAAATTAATGTGCGTGGCGGTTCTTAGTCCTCGACTCGGTTCATATTTGAGTGATCTTGCTGAGACCAAATTGAAGTCGTCTAACTTAAGATTAAGCTCAGCCGGTTTTATAATTGCCGTTGTATTCAGCGTGAGTTCATTATTGAGAAGGCTCACTGTGAGGCCCATATAGAGTGGAATCCAGTCATTTGCAGTCCTTGGCGCAATATCCGCGTAAGCCCTTACTCCATCTTCAAAAAAACTTTGTAGACCGCCTGGTACCTCGTTGCCATTTACAATTGGAATAGTATTCGCGTATGTAAGTGCACTTGCCAAAGCATCTTGATTTCCTTTTTGCAGAGCGTTGCGTGCCTGGGCTTCGCCTAAAGTCCAAAGCATCGCAAACATACGTCCCCCTAGCTCCTCTGTTAATGGTGGGAACTTTGATCTGTCAGTCCAGGTCATATGGATCTCGAAACTCCAATTTGCTCCATTAAAATTATGACCGGGTAAGTTTTTAAATGCTCGAAATCCATCATCCACATTTTTATCTATCTCTGTAAATGCTTTGGTTAGACCTCCGAGGGTGCCAGGAATAACGCGGTTTTTAAATCTCTCTCCTGTTCCCGAAATTCCTGAGGCTAAACTCCTTAAAGTTCCTTTTTGAATTGCGTCCGACAGCAGCTCTATAACGCCGGCTTTGACGGCGTCACTAGCTGAGCCCTGTTGAAAGGTAACAATAATCGGATGAAACTCTGCAAAAGCCGGAGTTGTGCAGGCGAAAAGAGTAGCGGAGAATAAGTATTTTAGGTGTTTCATAAAGGTTGTCCTCCCTCAAGACGAGTAGCAATCGTATCGGCGATCGCGTCGACGAGATCCATGGCCGGTGTTGCATTCGGCCCGTCTGCTGCTCGTCCCCAGCCGAACTGTGCGGTTAAATGATCTAATTTGATGATGCCAAGTAATTCGGTCTCTAATCCTTTAGGAAGAGCATTTTTGGGAATAACCGAATGTTGTAATGCGACGCAGGCATCATTCAGCGGGAAGTCCCGGTAACCGCCAATAAATGACATTTCTTTTAATTGATTGCTATCCATCGTATCGTCTTTGATGCTTAGCTCACCGTCTTTAAGAGTTAGCACAGGAAAGGGGCGAAATTGTCCGGGATCTACGACGCCGGCAATATGGAAGACAGGTAACTTTTGGCGATGATAGACAGGATCGGACTGGCGGCTATAGTCTTGTTTAGCAAGCCAGGAGTACAAGAATTTTTTGCGTTGATCAAGCCGTAACGATTTCATACCGTCGAGAACTAGCTGTGTCTGATCTGGTTCCAGAAGCTTGAGATAGTCTCTGATAGAGGTTGGAGTCATTCCATAGGCTGTGGGAGCAAGGACTGCTAAAGGTGGATTCTCTTTCAGTAGATCAGCATGTGATTTAATAACGGCACTAATAGCGGGAGTTGCCATCATAATGGCATGTGATCCAGCGATCGGTGTTGCTAGTGTAACGATAGCTATAGTTTTAGATCTAACTTCCGGCATCGAAGCTAGTGCCTGAATAATGGTATTTCCCCCCTTGCTGTAACCCCAAAAAAGATAGACTTGGGGAACAGAAGATGGTTGCTCTTGTTCTAGCTTTTTTAACTCTTCTGCTAGATGCGGAGAACAGTGATCATCGCTGGCGTAACTGTTATCACATTCGATACGCCATGCTCTCAGAGTTTTTTTATCCGTCCCTTTATCCAGGTCAAGACCGATGGCGTTGATGCGATCTCTTGTTTCAACTAAAGTTCCTCCAGGAGTCAAGTGACTCCCAAATCCACCGTGGGCGATAACGGTGAGGCCATAGCCCGCAGCACGGACTTTACTATAAATACGCATAAATCCAGGTAGATCGTCGATAGGTTTGATGTTGTTTCCTAATCCCGTACAGCCTTTTGCGGCAACATTAGGATCTAAGAATTGACTTAATAAAGTTGCGTATACGTCTTTCGCCTCCATAATTGTTTGGATTGACTTGCTGAATGATGTTTCGCGATAGTGACCGACGACTTTACTCGCGCCTTCGCATCCAATATGATTGCCGACGGATTTGATAAAGTCCGGTTTCAATTCATAGCCATTTAGCCCCTCCACGCCGCCGGGAGCTGTGTCTGTCAATTTTACGTCGGAATCTGGTCGTCTGGTTTTGGAGGCGAAAGTTGAGAAGATTTAGATAATCACTATTATACTTGTCTTCATGGGATATTTACTCTCTTTGTAGACGATCCACTCTTTAGTTCAAGGATTCGAAAACGTTATGTATGTCGCTAGAAATAACATTCTTTATAGAACTCCAAACACGATCATCACCTAAGATGTCTCGGTGAGCAAACTTAATAAGATCGACGTAAGGATAGGTGAATTTAAGTTCACGATTTGTCGTCGCACCTTCAGCTGGTCCAGAGTGGACGTAGGAAAATTGAGTTTGATAGTAATTGTGCCAAATCCGGTTCGAATTCTCCGCGATTTTTGGATAGTCATTCACTAAATCAGTTGGAGCACGAGTGCATTCCGGGTTCTCAAATCCGAGTAGATTTAAACCCATAACTAAATGATAAGCGATTCCTTGTAATTGAGTGCAGTTCTTGTAACTAATCGGATCGATGGTAAATAGTCCTCGTAAGATACCTTTAGACCTCCAGTTGAGAGCAGAGTTCATCACAAGCCATCCACCATGTGAATGCCCGATAAGATAGACATACATTGGGTTCTCGTTATTAGCGCCATTCGCGATGGATCCGATTGAGTAATTGAGAGCATCAACTGAGATCTCGCGTTTATCTCCTGTATCTTCACCTGGACGGGTTATAGTGTAGTGAAGTTTTTCTGCGCCAGCATTCTCCACCAAACCACCGGAGAAACAAGGCTCAATGATGGTTACTGAGGTAGAGTATCGCTTTGATTTAGGTGCATTTTTTATAGCGTCAGTTGTTAGGTTGTGTATCGTTTCTCGAGTGTTTCTAAGTCTGTAAGTACAAGAATAAAATCCTTGAGCGACAACAAACAAGAAATCAATTTTTCTTCTTGTTGAGGTTTCATTTAAGGCGGCATCAGATTCGCGACGACTTTTACAACTGTTCATAGTAGTGACGAACATCACTGATGCGGTAATTATGCGAACTTTTTTCATATTTATATATTTATTCATGCATTCATTATATCAGATTTATATTGAAACGGAGATGATCTGAGATTCAATTCTCCTGACGTTAGTGCGGCCAATCCTTGTGAATTAAGGTTTTGAATTTATTGAATTTGACTTGGATTTGTATGAAAGAGTAAACTAGGCCTTGAGATAAATTCAAAATCCTAAATTCTGAATTGGTACATATGCTACAAACAATTCTAAAGATTAATGATTGTAAATGGATTGATGTTGTGGCTCCTTCAGTCGAAGAACTCGCAGAGCTTGCAGCCGAGTATCAAATCCATCCCGTTCTTCTTGAAGACTGTCTAGATCCCGAACATCTGCCGAAATTCGAAGTGACTTCGGGTTACTTATTTACGATCGTGCGGGCCTTTGATGAAGAGTCCACTACCGAATCAACAAGCGTCCAACAGTTGACACGCAAATTAGTTGTTTTAACCAAGGGCAACGTTCTGCTTACGATTCATCGTAAGCCTTTACGCTTTCTCGATAGATATATCTTATCGATTCAGGATTCATTTACAGATGAAAATGTTGTTCGTCTATACTATGAAATTTGTAAAGCAGCGGTCATGACCTTTGATGAAGCCTTCGTTAAATTCGAAGCGCGTTTTGAAAAAGTCGAAGACATTATCAGTAACGGTAAAGGCACTGTCGAGATATTCACTGGCGTGAGGCAAGAAGCTCGGCGTTTGTCGACGATTAAACGCCTTCTATGGCACACAGCAGCCATCTTTCAACGCCTGCCACGAGCTCAAGATATCGAACGCATTTATGCTCAAGACTTGATTGAATCGCTCCAAAGCCTCATGTTCTTTGCCGATGAACTTGCGGAGGATGCAAGTGCATTGGTGAATCTGGAGTTATCGATGTATTCGCATCGTAATAACCAGGTTATTCGCATCCTCACTTTGTTTTCGGTGTTTTTTATGCCGTTGACGTTTATTGTCGGTGTCTATGGGATGAACTTTAAAGTTATGCCTGAGTTGGAATGGCGTTATGGTTATGCAGGCGTTTGGATTGTGATGATCGCCACCGTAGGTTTGATTTGGTATTGGTTTAAAAAACAACGCTGGTTCGAAGACTAGAGAGAAAAAAGAACCCACGTGGCATATGACGTGAGTTCTTTTTTAGTATTTTAATACTCTTCTCACACCGTATTACAACACCCGCCAGGACAACTACAGTTCCCGCCACTGCAACCACCAGTGCAGTTGGAGCACTGACCATTTGCACAATTGCAGTTTCCACCCGCACAGCCGCTGAACACCTTAGCAAGCATCCCGACGTTTAGACCTGTTTGAGCATAGCGCTGAGATGGGTTCACATACTGCTGACCACTTACCTGTGCTTGCTGAGCCGCGAGCTGTTGAAGATATTGAGGAGTTGCCGCAGCATTGTAATTAGGCCCTGCAGGGTTTACGGCCTGCGGTAAACTAGGATTGTAGCCTGCTCTAGTCGGATCGTTTGCAGGATTCATTGCTAAATTCGTAAGGACTGTGTTTGCTGTCATGCCAGGTTGCGGATAGATGCCAGTGTTTCCCATGGTGCCTAGATTTCCCATTCCGCCAAGCCCTAAAAGACTGGCGAAAAACCCGCCGCCCATCAGACTAAATCCTTGATTGGAAGCGGAATTAGTATTCGAGGCTTGAG
>CAZUYQ010000035.1:0-1540 GCA_964624705.1 uncultured Polynucleobacter sp. | reverse complement strand
AAAACTTGCTGAATTAGCGGCAGTGTTTTCTGCTGCTTGGCAGAAGCCGCTGTCGAATGCTTCGCCCATTACAGTATCTACAAAGCGTTGTAGTCTTACAGAATCTGCAAAAAGTTTATCGATAACAAGGGATTTTGCATCGACGCTATTTCGGACTGCAGTTGCTGCATTGGAATCAAGAGATTTGAGATTATCCAGACTATATTTGCCGCCACTGGCAACTTCTGCTTTACGAACATCTTCTAAGAAAAGAAGTGCAAGTTCTTTCTTTTTGTCCCAAAGAGTTTTGCGAATGCCGTCGGCTGGCGTGTAGTTTGGATCATAGACAAATTTTCCAGAAGCATCTTTTGACATTTGTTGAACTGCTTGACCATAAAACATTCCCATGATGCGGATACCGCCCTGACGAATTGCTTGGGGGTCTTCGCTCATCACAAGAGCTACAACAGAGCTGACGTCGGAGATTTTTGCAATGCTCCAACAACCTGCGATAGTTTTTCGATCTTGTTCGGAAACAAACTGCGGACTGTTCGCATCACTGAAAGAATCTTGGCATGCGACCTTCACAGCCTCATTAGAAATTTTTATTTGACCCCCAATGGTGCCAAAATAATTCTGGACCAATATCGGATTGCGTGCCGCAATAATTGACAGAACATCTTTAACTGCCACACACTTTGCATCCGTGCTTGCGCCGCATTTAGAGCCGTTAGGTAAGATTACGCTCTGCATGGCTGTTTTTGTGACGTATTCGTTTTCAACTGCCGTCGCGGCACATGAATAGAGGCCCATGCCATTGCCGCTTGCCATTTGATCAAGTGTCTTCACATTCGATTTTGACCCCGCAGGTCGACACCCAGATGCAACTGCAGTAACCGCGAGCGAAATACTAATGATATGTTTATGACTCATAAAAGGAAGCCTCCCGACGTTATGGATTCCCAAGGGAACCATTTGTTGGGAGGCTTATCGGTACTTGGTAATAAAAACTTAAGCTGAAATTGTTTCCAATCATTCCAGCTATTTAATAGTTTTTATCGGAAGAACAAGTAGCTCTCAAAATCGGCCATATGTTGGCCTAGTTGCATTTGAAGTGGGCGAACCTGTACTGCTAATTGGGACGGATAGAGATTTAGGTCGACACTCAATAATTGATTGGATCCTGACTTCATATCGACATAACACTGATATAGATACTCTCTTGAAATGTTCGCAGAACTATTTCCGGCTAATACGTTATAGACACTGATGCTATTTGAAAGCGCATTTTTAAATCGATCAGCAGCATACATAAAATAGGCGTTATTGCTCTGACGCGAGAAATACCACAGACCTTTTGAGTCCTGGACCATCGCATTTTGCAGGTCCTGAATCGCGTACATAGTTGCATAAGCAGGTGGGAGATTCATAAATTGCTGTAAGCCGTATGGAATATATCCAAATGGAGGATTAGACGGTATGGGTTGCGGATTTGGCTGTGGATGCGGTTGAGGATGCGGTTGAGGATGTCCTTGGAATCGACGTAACCGACCACATTATC
>CAZUYQ010000034.1:26145-39969 GCA_964624705.1 uncultured Polynucleobacter sp. | reverse complement strand
ATCCATGCGCGGAGTTTACATTTTACAGTGCCGTGGCTTTCACGCAGACATGCTTGATGCGCGTAAGTTTGTGCGGTGATTCTATCGCTTGCATAAGCGCCACCCATTACGGTTCCTTTTGGTCCAGTCGCGATAGCGGCGCAACCACCTTGTACCCAAATAGCTGGTTTGCAGTCTTCTTTTGCACAGTAGGCTTTCGCATCACTTAAGGCATCAGAACGAGTCGGCTCGCCCCATGCCAGGCCAAAACTATCATTCTCTGCTGAATAGGAGATTGCTGCATAGGTAGCATAGTAAGGTTGGTAATCATAATAGGGGTAATAGGAGTAGCCATAAGGAACGAAAACTTGATTCCAGATGGTCGGAGGAAAGATGCCCCATCCCCAGTTTGGTCCGGTATACCAGCCTACTTGTGCTTCAGCTTTAGAAGAGAAACTGACATTGGTGCCCACTGCCAAAAGCGTTGCGAAAACAAACAATGTCATTGCTCGTTTCGTTCTCATGAATTTCATACTACCACCTCCAAAATTGGTTAAATAGAAAACGTCACCACTCAGAACCCGAAGGGTTTGTCTGAGAGATGCTTTTAAGATTCATCTTACTTCTATTACTATCGCGCTGACGAAGCAAGCGCTCTCACGTTTGGGGCACTAAGGCTCGGACGGTGAAGTGGGCAGATCTACCTTTTGAAGTGGCAAATGATGGGGGTTATCATCTTGGCCTGTGACGCTATACCAAGTGGTTGCCGCGTATTTTGTCGACCTAAGGATCTTTTTTACGATAATGAGCATATCGCGATCAGGGGACTCCTGGAGCTTATGGATCAAGGTGCTTGTTGTAGCGGTTAGATTATAGATATCACCCCCAGCTGGCACCGGAGCTGCTTCCGCAAGCAGAGCATCGCGAATTTCAGCCGATGTGACTAACCCTAAAGCGATTGTTGATTTAAGCATTTCAGCGATAGAACGAGCATTTGATTCGACAAGTTCATTTATATACGACATCAGAAACCTCCAGGTGTCTCGTCAGCAGAATTAAGCGTGGCGTTATCAATAATTGGTTGCTCACCAATATTGTACGTGGAGGCTTAGGGGAAGTAGTGAAAATAATCCAAGTTCACAAAGAATGTATAAACTTTGGTCAATTTGCGTAACAACACAAAAATCCGGCGTTGAGTTTTACTCGTACGCCGGCTCTTTGAAAGGAAGGCCAAACTTAAAATCTGTTCATCCACATCCCATCGTTGTTAGACAATGGAAGTCTTTTACTTAGTAAAGTCTTCGCCTTGCCACTCTGCAGTTACTTTAGGAGCAACAACTTGCTTACCTTTGTAGTGACCGCATGCCGCACACACAGAGTGTGGACGACGAACTGCATTGCAATTCGGGCATGTTGAAAGCCCAGGTGCAGTGAGAGCGTGGTGAGCACGACGCATATCGCGCTTGGATTTTGATGTTCTAAACTTAGGAACTGCCATATCTAAAGCTCCTTAAAGGGATGCTATACAAGTCCGTTTTGATCGGAACGAAGTGTTTAGATGAATCTGACCGGATCGTCAAGCACTACTAAAACGAAAATCAAAAAAACTATTTCTTTAAATTCTTCAGGACGTCAAAAGGAGACGTTATCTCTAGAGGTTCATTATTGCCATAAACTAAGTTATTTAGAAGGTTTATGCCACATACTCCGCAGTCATCAGAGCCCTCCATGCGCGGCACAATCTGATCAGGAATTGCACACAATAAAACATCATTTACAATCTGCGATATGTCTATTTTTCCGTCTTCGATGAAGTAAACATCCAAGTCTTCTGAGGTAAGCGCAAGCTCCCGTGGGGTCACCGACTCAAAAGGAGGACGCCACGTAACCGCAATCTTTGCCTCCAAAGGCCAGAGAATATCTATAGCGCAGCGACTACAAGAAAGAGTGGGCGTGTGCTTAACGCTGCCGTCCCCATAGACGAAGCCTGCGGAATCTTTGCGTAGATGAATCTCACCGGTAATTTTACTTGCCGGAGGCGCCTCGCCCACCTGAAGATTTTTTTCAATTTCTTTGAGCCATGGCTCATCGCCAGAAATTTTGATCGAGAGATTTGGATAAAAGTCAGCAACACGAATAAGCATATTTGCAATTCTCGAAAAGGGGGATTTTTGGATTTTTAAAAATAAAAAACCATTGGGAAATCACAATTCATGAGCGTTTTAATAGCCTCGTGTTCTGAAAGCAAGCATTTTATAGATTTTATAAAATCGCAAATAAGGCCAAGTTATGCTGAAAAATGAACGTAGCCCCGAATAGACGCCCCGGACCTCCTCTTGAGCAGACTATTATTGGCCGATAACGGAGACGGAATTCTTTATGTTGATCAATGACTTAGAGGTGGTTTGGGGATATGGCCCATCGTTGGCTCATCCATTCACGTGATCGTACACTCGGCCCTTGGACTTCGATTCAAGTGCGCGATGAGTTGCGTGCGGGCCGTATTGATCCTTTTGACATGGCATGCAAAGAAGGCGGTACAGTAAAGAGACCGCTGGTTGAAGTCGATGAAATCTTCCAAAGCAGTCGCGTTCATATGGGCGAAATCGTTTCGAATCCCGAAGAAAATGTCGAACGAGTTTCACAACCAACAAAACAGCAAACCGCTGAGCCGCAACCAGAGCTGAAGGCAGCTTCGCAGTCGCAAACCGTGGATCGCCCACGTCCTAGCCAGTTCCAAGCTTTAGCGGCCTCAACGCGCCTCAATCCACCGGAAAGAGGCGAATCGAGGAAGCCTAAGCAATATTTTGTGACAGACTCAACTGGGCGAAGTTACGGACCGTTGTCCAGCGGTGAAGTCATGAAGTTGTGGCATTCGGGCCGAGTAGATAGTCGTGCGATTGTGGAAAGAGGTAGTAGTTCTCGGCGGATAAACATCCAGCGTTTTGTTGAGTTTTATCAGAAAGCGGCCCCATCGGGTGTTGCCTTTCTGCAAACTAGGTCGGCCCAGCAACTGCAACCCCGCTATATTACCGTCGTTCAAGACACTGCTTCAAGGCCGCTCGTATGGCTGTGTATCTTGATTGCAGCAGCTGCATTGGTATTTCTTGGCATGACGATGCGTGATCATCTGCCGCCTAAGTTAAATAAATTTCTGCCGAAAACCAAGCCCGCTGCGCGTGTCGAACGATTTGATTTAAAATCGATAGAATCTATCGGTGCAAAAGCGTCCGTTCAGCCTTTGGCGACCACTTTACCTAGCGTGATTGAGCCAGAGAAAACAGCGATTCAGTCCGGTCCAACTAAAAAGCCGGTGAAGCAAAAAGTTTTACGGCAGAAGCCGTCTGTGCCTACGAGGCCTAGGTTTACCAGGCCGCCTGTTAGTCTCCGACCTTCAGCACGAGCCCCAGTTATAGGTAATGTTACAAGCCCACCAGTGACGTCCGTAGCTCGAGTTCCGGTGGCGGCCGCTGCGGTTAAGAGTGATTTTACCGATGGGGCAACGATTACTTTGACAGGATATCGCTTTTCCGCCGGGAGTCTTGCGCAGTGCGATGGTAAGTGTAAGATCCCGATGTCTGGCCCTCAAGGGGCTGTGACGGCAGTCTTTTTCAAGGAATCGTTAGGCAAAGCATTTCAAGGTAAGGCCGGGGGCATCTCTGTTACAGGAATTCTGCGCAAACAGTCGACCGGTAGTTGGCAAATTATTGTGAGCCAGGCACGTTAAATTCGGCAATCCATTGATATTCCTCTTGAGTTGAACCGCTAAAGCAAGTATGTTCGCGGGGCTCAAAAAGCAATGTTCATAACCCGTGGTGGGTATTTGAACAAATTTAAACAAGTCGTTCATTGCAACGAAAGTGTCTCGACGCTCGACAAAGCGGTTAGAGATTGCGAACGACTGAAGGTCAACTTTCGGCAGGAGACATTTCGATGACAGTTACTGTTAACATGAAAGATCTACTAGAAGCAGGCGTGCATTACGGTCACCAGTCCAAACGCTGGAACCCAAAAATGAAACCGTACATTTTCGGCGCTCGCAACGGCATTCACATCATCGATCTTCAAAAGACGGTGAAGTTGTTTCAGACCGCTTGTAACTTCTTGGAAAGTACAACTTCAAAAGGCGGCCACGTACTTTTCGTTGGCACAAAACGTATGGCACGTGACCTCGTTGCTGTTGAGTCAAAACGTGCTGGCATGTTCTACATCAATCATCGTTGGCTTGGCGGAACACTTACGAATTTTCAAACTATTCGTCAGTCGATTCACCGTCTAAAACGCATTGAAAAAATGTCACAAGACGGAACATATGACAAACTACCTAAAAAAGAAGTTTTGATGCTTGAGCGCGAGCGCGAAAAGCTTGAGCGTAACCTTGGCGGTATCAAAGATATGCCAGGCATGCCTCGTGCAGTGTTCGTTGTTGATGCACATAAGGAAACCATCGCACTTCAAGAAGCACGTCGTCTTGGTATTCCAGTTGTTGCGATTGCCGATACAAACGCTGATCCAGATGGCATCGACTTCATCATTCCTGGAAACGACGATTCTATGAAATCTCTCAAGTTGTTCATCGGCACTGTTGCTGATGCTTGCGTCTCAGGTAAATCACGCGGCCGTGATAAGAGCGAACTCGATGATGGTGCTGGCCCAGAAGTTAAAACCGGTTCATTCCGTGACGAATCTGGAAAAAACGTCTCTGTTAGCAAAAAGAAGACTTTCGATAAATAGTCTTAAAAATAAGAATCAGCTGCGATCCTATAGGGAGAACTATAAATGTCAGTGACAATTTCAGCTTCAATGGTGAAAGACCTTCGCGAAAAAACCGGCGTAGGCATGATGGAATGTAAAAAAGCTCTAGAAGAAAATACTGGCGATATTGAGAAGGCGATTGTTTGGTTGCGTGAGCGTGGCATGAGCCGCGCTGCAAAAAAAGCAGATCGTATCGCTGCAGAAGGAATGGTTCATTTTCTAATTAACGATCAGGGTACCAGTGCGGTTCTACTTGAAGTGAACTGTGAAACTGACTTTGTTTCTAAAAATGAAGAATTCCGTGGCTTCGTCGCAGAAGCTGCAAAATTGGCGCTTAATAATAACATCAATAATGTTGAAGCTCTTGCGTCCCTGAAGATGGCGTCAGGATCAACAGTTGATGAAACTCTCAAAGGTATGATTCAGAAAATTGGCGAAAACATGAAACTTCGCCGTATTCAAATCATCACTGCGCCAAATTCAGAAATTGCCGGATATATTCACATGGGTGGAAAAATCGGGACATTAGCTGTTCTTGAAGGTGCAACTGGCCCCGCGGTTAAAGAGGCGGCTAAAGACGTCGCCATGCATATTGCCGCGGCATTCCCACGTTATTTGAACCGTAATGACGTGGACACTACGGAGCTTAACCAAGAGCGTGAAATCGCTCGTAAGAAGCTAGTAGAAGAGAAAAAACCAGAAGCGATGATCGAGAAAATTCTTGAAGGTCAAATGAACAAATTCTATAAAGAAGTTTGTTTGGTTGAACAAGGATTTGTTAAGGATCCAGACATTTCCGTCGCGAAGATGTTAGAAAAAATCGACAAAAATCTTAAGCTCACTAAATACCTTCGTTTCCAATTGGGCGAGGGCATTGAGAAGAAGCAAGAAAATTTTGCAGCTGAAGTCGCTGCACAATTAGGTCGCTAATCGTTTTAAAGAAATTTAGCCCCGGACCTCAACAAGGACGGGGCTTTTTTGACGCCTTGTGGCTATAATTTGATATCATGTTTTTAACAATCAACTGAGGTACGTCGCCTATGACTTCTGATTCAACTCTTCCTAGCGTCAAATACCATCGCATCATGCTCAAACTTTCCGGTGAGCAAATGGGTGGTGGAGCTGGTGCTGGAATTGATGGTGACGCGATTGAGCGTATTGCGGGCGAAGTCGCAAGAATTCATAAGCTCGGGGTCCAAGTCGCGATCGTTATCGGCGGTGGCAATATCTTTAGAGGCTCTGCCGCTGCAAAATGGGGAATGGATCGAGCCTCAGCGGATTATATGGGTATGCTGGCCACGGTCATTAATGGTCTAGCGCTCCAAGCGATTCTCGAAAATAAATGCGATCTTCAGACTCGCGTCATGACCGCTATTACAATGACTGAACTTGCGGAGCCCTATATCCGTCGTCGCGCTATCAAACACCTCGAAGCAGGACGTGTCGTGATTTTCGCTGGTGGCACTGGTAATCCGCTATTTACAACGGATACGGCTGCGTCCCTGAGAGCTAGAGAGATCGGTGCCGAGATTATTATGAAGGCCACAAAAGTCGACGGTATTTATGACAGTGATCCAAATAAGAATCCAAACGCCGTAAAATACAGTGAATTGACTTATCTCGATGTCATTTCAAAGAAACTTGACGTGATGGACGCAACCGCGATCACGATGTGTATGGAAGCGCAAATGCCGATTATGGTCTTCAAAATGGGCGAGCCAGGTTGCGTTGAAGAAGTGGTTCGCGGCAAAAATACAGGAACACTTGTAAGGTAAACGAATCTGATCCCTGCGATCTATTTTTTATTTATTTTTAGGAGAAGATGAAATGAGTGATATCGTAAATAGCTGTAAACAAGCGATGGAAAAACGTATTAAGGCACTTGAAGGCGAACTGAAGCAAGTGCGTACTGGTCGCGCCTCGGTGGCAGTACTTGATAACGTCAAAGTTGATTATTACGGTACTCCAACGGCACTGAACCAAGTTGCGACTATGGCAACGCCTGATGCTCGTACCATTACGATTGCGCCGTTTGAAAAAAAATTAATTTCAGAGATTGAAAAAGCAATTCACAAAGCCGATATCGGCGTTCAGCCTACTAACGACGGAAATATTGTCCGTCTGCCATTTCCTGCTTTGACCGAAGATCGACGTAAAGATATCGCAAAAAGCATCAAAAAAATTGGCGAAGACGCGAAAGTAGCCATTCGCAATGCTCGTCGCGATGCTAACGAAGAAGTGAAGAAACAAGAAAAAGATAAAAAGATTTCGGAAGATGAACGGAAGAAGCTCGAAGCTGATATTCAAAAAAGCACCGACGGTTTCGTCAGGATGATTGACGAGAAGATCGCGGCTAAAGAAAAAGAAGTGATGACGATCTGATTACTGGATTAAGTTCAGTAGCAGTCCCTTGATATTAAGTCCTGTAGACGGTGCACCGACTTGAATTGGTTGTCCTCGCGCATTGAAAAATGCACATTGTAGATCCTGATTCTCCGGCATATCCTGCAGGGCTTTTTTGCAGCTTATTGTTTCAATCGCACTCACACTGCCACTCGTCGTCCCGCCTACTACTGATCCCGACTTTGCAAGGACCACGTAGCCGCCAATTTCTTCGGGTGCTGGTTTTGAGCTCGTAAGCCATAATTTAATAAAACCAAACTGAAATTGACAGGTGTCGGTGCCATTGTAGCGATTCATCGGCATTTCGATTTTAAAGGAACCATCTCTTTGAACGACGGGGTCGATAATAACCGATTCTGAGCTAAAACCGAATTGTCCGTTGGGATAACGAAGAAGACAGGAAGGGTCGAGCAGGTTGGCTGCGAGGTAGAATACTTCAGCAAAAGATATTTTGATTTTTTCTGAAACTGAGCCTTGAAGCGACAACACATGATCGGTTCTCGGTGTGACGATAACGGCTGCAGTTATAGGAAATGTCCAAGAAATTATAAGTATAGAAAGAAAGATTGGTCGTGCGATGAAGCGATTCATGTGTTTCTGTCTTTCTCCATGATTAGGGCCTTAAATTCCAGAGTCCAACAATACCAGTATCAATAGCACTCATTGCATAGGTGGAGCCATTTATAAAAAAACCTTGAAACGGTAATCCTGCCGGCCAAGCGTAATCTGGATTCAACCAAGTCGTCGTCGTTTTATATATTGTTGGTGCGGTGGACGTTCTGGCATTCCAAACAAAAAAAGTCCCGGCGACAAAGCCGCTTATACTGAAGCTTGAGAAATCGGCTTGCATCCACGCGAACTGATTTCCTGGTAGTGTGATGGACGATCTGTTCTCAATCTTACCAGTTTCATTATTTTGAAGAACAAGCGCGTAAGAATCTGGCTGTGCTTGATCTTGCGAAGCTGTCATTAAAAGCAATACTGAGTATCGTGCATCAGGCGATAACACGCTTGCAAAGATAAGCCCAGAATTACTAAACGGGTCTAGCCGTGGCGCATTGAGACGACGCTTTAGTTGACCGGAACGCCGCTCCCAAATCCTCGTGCCATATGCATGGACGTCAACAACACTTGCTTCATCAGCAGTAACGGCAAAACCAAATGCTGGCGTAGGTGAGGAGATTGAACCTGCGATAGGTCCTTCTTTTAGACGTGGGAGGATCTCTAAGCCGCTGGGTACGTCCCAAACACTCAGGGACTTTGATCGCCAGTGTGAAAGTATGAGTAGCTTATTGTTGGTAGAAAATTTGGTTCCGAGAATGCCGGGATCAGGCGAAGTCTTGTCAATCAATCGCTTCATAACATAGCCATCACTCGCTCTGAGGATCAGAACTTCTGCTTGGGTTGACCGACCAATGGCGATGAACTTTCCGTCCATCGAAAAGCTGGTGGTACTTATAACGGTTTTTTGTTCGTGGCCTCTCAGCGGACTAAAGCCGAGGACCTTCCATATTTCAGCACGCGCCTTCCAGCTGTTTAGAGAGATCGTACCGTCAGCTTTAGCTGAAACATACAAGTCTGGTGATACCGGGCTTACCGCTAAACCGGACACCCGCGACGTTGATATTGAAATTTTCTGAGTAAGCTCGGCGGTACCTTCGGCAAAGCAAATGCGTGAGAAAAACTGGCTGAAAGTAAAAATTAAAAATATACGAGACATACTTGACGTTACTGCTTCACTGAGGGTTCAATTTGGCAATTCAAATCTTGTGCGACGATTGGTTCTGATGCATTGGGTGCGCGGAGAGCCAGATAGCCACTGGTTTTCACCAAATTATTTTCACCGGCTTCGAGAAATAGATCGAATTTTAACCTTGGATCGACAACGATTTCGAGGCGTAGTCGAGTCGACGATAGAACCATTTTTGCGGCAAATGCACCGTACGCTAGCAATTTTTTTGTATTGCCGGTGTGCTGATAAATCCAGAAAAGTTGGCCCGGGCCTTGGCCGCTACTTGGTACAATCGCAAACCATCGTCCGCCCTGGACATGAGACTGCAAATAGACCGTCGCTTGAGTCGGAGCGGCGGTGCTTTCAGAAGTGCGAAATGAGTCGCTGTTCTGAAGGATTACGTGTAGGGAGTCACTGGAGCCATCAATCTCACCGGTGCAGGATAGTTGATGACCTATTTTGACTGGAGTTTCAGCTGCTTGTAGCGGCAATCCAAAAGAAAACGAAAGAAAAATTACTAATACCTGGATGCTAAGATGGCGCATAGATAAACCTTATAAATGTTATGGTTGTTGGTCATATATCGTGTTAGTAACGGGGCGGCAAGATAATATTAAAACGGGATGATTCAGGTGATAAATTATCAGTTCGCAGTGTTATTTTTAGCGTCGATAGTCGTGAGCTGCAGCGCTGCTACTTCCAATACCTCGCGTGTGAATGATAGTCCGTTGCCGTTGACCTCGGCCTTTACCTTTGGCAAGGACGGTAAACGACCTTGTGCTGATGCGCGTGTTTTTATAAATCCAAGCCAGTCGTCTTTATTAGTTTCGTATCTTAATAGTGAAGTAAGTGGCTGGGATATCTCGCGGGGGCGTCAGATATTTCATTGGGATACGAGGCGATTAGGGCTCAGAGATGTTCGCGATGGATTTTTGCTACGAGATGGAACTCAAATTTTACTAGCGGGTTCGCAGGGGATTGCGCAGCTTAATTTACTGGATGGGAAAGAAATCGCGTCATATGACGGGTTTATTGGCGTTCGAGACTCGAGCTATTATTCTGTGGTGGCGCGAGATGACGGTGTCTTCGGCGCTGCCACTGCATTAACGACTTGGCCCCATTATATTCCTTATCCAACAGGGCTAGGAGTATCCTCGGAATCACTAGAATATGCACTAAAGATACAGCCTCAGAAATTAATCCTTTTCGATCTAAAAAATAAACGTGAGTTATCTTCTTTGGAATTCAAAGATAGTTTTGTGAGGTCGATTCAATTTTCACAAAATCGTAAGTATTTAGTTACAACAAGCTACTTGAGCATCCGATTTTGGAATATTGTGGACCCTCAGCATATAAGGCTGGAAAGTGAAATAGACCTTAAAGATCTTGAGCCGACTTCAGCTCGCGGTAATATTTTTGTGAGTGTGGCGTTATCTTTAGATTTAAAGCTTATAGCGGTAGCAACCCTAAATGGTGTTTATGTGGCAAGCACGGAGTCGCGGCTCATTATACCTTCTATGCGCTGGTATCAACCTCGGGGCATCCCGATGATTCGGCATATTCAGTGGTCATTCGACAGTTTAAATATAATGGGGGCAGACCTCCAGGGCCGTGTCTACGTGTGGTCGCCAAATCCAGATTCTCTGAGTTATTCTGGCTATTACGGTCTTGGTACGACTCATGATGGTAGTGCCGTTGTCATGTCATCAAGCAGTGAAACCCCATATCCGGCCTTTGCTATTGACCCGTTTAGGCGTTATTTTGTGCGTCCAGGAGCTATGAATGCTGAATCTTTGGGTACCTGTGTGGGTTTCGATGTGATGCGACTCCCTGATTTTGTGAGGCCGCAAAGTTTGATCCGAACAGTCCCGAACAGTTTTTAATTAAATCGAATCTAATTGCAAATATCGGTGTGAATTTCGATTAGTATTTTTAGAAATGAATCTTGGAGATCACAGATGCGCACTATTCTATCAAAGCAAATGCTTAAGGTTCTTGTAGTTATTGGATTTAGTTTCAGCACTTCAGTGGTTTTTGCTACCGGAGGTGGAAATATTGGCACTGGTGGGGACTGGCGTCGGACCATGCTGGAGAAAGCCAAACACGAGGCTGCGAACTGGGCCAATAGCGCGGCCATCAACCCTGAAGTTATCGAGCGCGATTCCCAGCTTGTAAAAGATAGTATGACCTATCGTTTCGTTACCCACACAGGTGTATTGGTTCAGTTGGCGACAGATATTATGACGAGTCACCATATCTATAATTCTGAAATTGAACAGGTGCCCGGTGAATACACCTCCTGCGCCTGGACAAACGATACGGCTAGAGAAAAATTAACGGACATCGTTTTTTCGCTAAAACTATGTGAGGGCGGTTTCAATCAAGGTGGGCAGAGCTATGCGAATAGACTATTGATTCATGAATCAGTTCATCACCTTTTATTAAATAAGAATTTGCGTGATGTAGTTGGTGCTAATTTTACGGGTGATTTGGAGGCCCAACGCCGTGCCGAAGATAACCTATGCGACGATATTGCCGAAGTAATTCAGCGAGTGTTTGAGGCTATTCTTTTAGACGGCAAAACTCATTGGCGAGATATTGCGGGTCCCTATAATCTTGGGCCTAAGCAGGTAACTCTTGCCGAGCGTGGTTTCCATGCAAGTGTTTGGACGGGCAATACAGGTCAAGCGAAGATTCAATCAAAGATGATCGTTTGGGGCGGTTGTAACGAGGGTTCCGGAGGAATCGTCTCTTGTGGTGCAAATGGCTACTTGGGTGATGGTGGCATCTATGATCCGGTCGCAGATAAATGGAAACTTATGAGTTCTGACGGAGCGCCGTCAGCAAGGGCTGAGATGGCGTCGCTGTGGACGGGACCGTCGAAATCGTCAAGCCTCCAAAATAAATTTGTAATTTGGGGTGGCTGTGTTGACGGTGAGGGTTGCGAGAAAAAACTTGGTGATGGAGCTTTCTATGATCCCGCTAATGATAAGTGGACAGCCATTGGATCTTCACCTCGTGCGCCGGTTGCCCGCGTCCATCATTCGATGGTTTGGACTGGTGAGAGATTAATTGTTTGGGGAGGTCATCCTAAAGATGTGCCACCCAACTTTTCGCAGCCGTTAAATGATGGTGCCGCTTATAATCCAGATTCCAAACAATGGGATGCGTTACCACCGCCTCAGTTTAAGGATGGGACGACATTTGCTGCGCGCGGATATCAGCATGCATCTTGGACGGGTAAGACAAAAAATAAGTTAACTGATAGCAAAATGTTAATTTGGGGTGGGTGTTTGATGGAAGTGGGGGATCGCTGTCCTCAGGCATTTAATGATGGCGCACTTTATGATCCAGTTTTAAAAACATGGGACAAATTAGTGACAACTGGTCGCGTACCAGAGGCTCGTCATATGCACAGCGTCGTGTATGTCCCACAACAACAAAAAATCTATATTTTCGGCGGCTATAGTACACGAGGAAATATTTTATCTGACGGCGGCATTCTCGATTTAAATACCCTCGTTTGGTCGCCACTTGCAAATACCTCGGACGGTAGGATTCTACATTCTGCGGTTTGGGCGGGAGATAAGTTAATTATTTTTGGTGGATTAAAGGCTGAAGTGACCGGCACAACTTATGAATCCAAAGTCACAGCATTTGTTCCAAGTGCTCAGGGAAGTGCAAGAACTGGCTCGTGGCATACATTTGATGCAGATGAAGCAACACCGTTAAAGACGTCGCGGCATTCTGCATTTTGGATCGGTGATTCTATGCTAGTTTGGGGTGGTCAAACTACCGGCTCACAGTTTAGTAATTTAGGCGTACGATTTTTTCCGGGTCTATGATTTTATTGAGGATGGCATTTGGATTATCGTGAAATTTTAACTGCGAAGTTTCAAGAGCGGAGGCGCAACAACCCGAGGTATTCTTTGCGCGCATTTGCGAAGGATCTAAAAATTTCGCCGTCGCGTCTTAGTGAAGTGATGTCCGGGAAGGGCTCGCTTTCTATTCAAAAAGGTCGGCAGATTGCGGAACGACTTAATATGTCGGCCTTAGTGGCTGCGGACTTTGTCGATATGATTGAAGCTGCAGGCCATGGTGCTCAAAGTTTTAAAGATGCTGCGGCCAGAAGGGTGACAGTCCGTGGAGGTGACGTTCGGACCATAGCTTTGGATGAATTCGCTATGGTTTCAGATTGGCGTTATCTCGCAATTTGGACTTTTATGACTCTGCCGCAGTTTGATGGTGACCGTAAAACCATTGCAGATCACTTTAAGATGAATCTCATTGAAGTCGAAGATGTATTGCGAAGACTTGAGCGCTTAAAGATGGTTTCTGTAAACGGCAAGAACTGGGTGATCGGGAAAACTCAATTTTACACGGGTGGATCTGTACCTCACGGAGCTATTAGGCAGATTCATTCGCAGATGTCTGCTCTCGGACGGAAATCAATTGAAGATCAGAAATTTTCAGAGCGACATCTAGAGTCTGCAATTTTGACGATCGATCGCTCGAGATATGGAGAGATTCAACAGAAGATTTCGAAATTCTGTCAAGGTCTTGTTGAAGAATATGGTGATCATCCGGCAAATGATATTGTCTATGGCTTGTCGCTTCAATTTTTTAAATTAGCCGAACCAATTTTAGCTCAGAAAGAATAAGTTTTTCTTTTGTGAAGTTCCTAGAAACGATGATTTTTGTTAGGATATCGATACGATATCCTATATCAAATAATCGAACGAAGGGACTTCTATATGAAGATAATGTCATTTATGCGTTTGCTTTTCAGTGCAGGCCTTGTAAGCATTGGGTTGCCGGCGTTCGCAGTTCTTCCGCATCAAAAGCCTGCTCCCCACGTTCTATCAGCGCATCCGCCTGCGCCTGCTGCTGGTGTTGAAGTGAAAGGGCCCGTTTGCCATGCAGATCCCCGTCGTCAACCTCCGCCCCCAGCTCGC
>CAZUYQ010000034.1:19035-26135 GCA_964624705.1 uncultured Polynucleobacter sp. | reverse complement strand
CAAAAGACACTACCTATCGGTCTTGCTCCCCATGAACTACCTATACGCAGTGAAGCAATCAACGCTGCCGCAGGAAAACCTCCCCAAGGGCATATCCATTCACTTGCCGAGTGGGAATCTTCTGATGCCGTGATGACATTGTGGCAGAATTCCTCGTGGGTAGGAGCTCTGGCAAAACACGGTCCAGTGAAGCTTCTTGGTGATGATAATGCCGCGATTCAATCCTGGCGCAGATGGTTATCTAGTAACAGTATTGCAGACACCAATGTTTCTTATTATATGGTACCGACAGATAGTATTTGGATCCGCGATTACGGTCCTTGGTATATCATCGATGGTGCGGGTACATTTGGAATCATTGATAACGTTTATAATCGCCCACGTCCGCAGGATGACCGGGTTCCAGATTTTATCGGTAAGACACTCGGTGTTCCGGTTTATAAGACTGGGTTGATTCATACCGGTGGAAATTATTACAGTGATGGCACCGATAACGCGTTTTCTTCCACTTTAGTGTTTAGCGAGAATTCCAGCATTAGCTCTAATGAAGTGCTTGGACGCATGAAATCCTTCTTGGGAATCGATCGTTATACAACATCGCCGCTTGCGCCTAAAATTACGATCGAACATATGGACACGTTCGGCAAGTTGGTGGCGCCGGATACCTGGGTTTTTAGTGAATTTCCGGCGGGTTCTCGATTTAAAAAAGATTCGGACACGATGGTGGCATTGCTTAAGACGCTTAAAAGTCCTTACGGGACACCCTATAAAATTTTCCGGATGCCGATGTCACCGCGCAGTGGTTCAGGCGAGAATTTCAAAGCTTATATCAATTCATTTATCAGTAATCGCACGCTTTATTTCCCAGTTTATAATTCACCTACCGATGCCGCAGCGAAAGCTGTTTATCAGGCAGCTCTACCTGCCTACGAGATAGTTGGTGTCGACGCAATGGACACAGAATGGGGTGATTCTGTTCATTGTCGCAGCCGTAATCTTCTGACCCGCGATACGATCTTTATCTTTCCTAAAGTGACAAATGAAACCCTGGATTCGCAGCGTGATATCGTTGTCGACGCAGAAATATTTGCATCACCTGGTGCAACTTTAAAAACACCGATGATCCAGTGGAGCGTTGGCGGACAAGAAGAGGCGGCGATTGCGATGACGTTGGTGGGTAATAATCTCTTTAGAGGGGTTATCCCTGCACAACACTATGGAGATCATGTGGCATTTCATATAGAAGCGAGCGATAGTTCTGGTAAATCAAAAACTGCTCCGATTGCTGCCCCAGCAATGCGGATTGAAATGGATATTAAATAATATGAAGAATACTTCGGCCCTAGTTGCATCATCGTTTGAACAGGCTCAGAACATCTTAAATTCAGTAAGTGAATTAAACTGGCGCCAGCCTTCTAATATGCTGATGGTAACACCAGATCATTTCAGGATTGATTATGCAATTAATCCTTATATGAAGGATGCATCTGGACAGTTGAAAGTGGTGCAGCACGATCTTGCATTAGCGCAGTGGCGTGGTCTCAAAGCTACGTTTGAGAAGATCGGTGTAAGAGTTAGTGAGCTCGCGGGCTGCCCTGATCTACCGGATATGGTGTTTGCTGCGAATCAAAGTCTAGTTTTCTGGCACAATAACGAGCCCAATGTCATTATGAGTCGGATGCAATCGCCACAGCGACGTGCGGAAGTGGGGCATTTTGAAGGCTGGTATCGTCGTCATGGTTACCGTGTCCATCATCTGGAGTCGCCTGATATTTTTCTTGAGGGCAATGGCGATGCATTGCTTGATCCAAAGCACCGCTTGATTTGGGGCGGGGTAGGGCCGCGGACCAATCAAACTGCCTATCAAGAGATGGCAACGCGATTTAATCTGCCAGTAATTTTGCTGCCTTTAAAGTGCAGTGATTTTTATCATCTCGACACGTGTTTCTCGATTCTGGGACCAGATGCTGTAGCGATTCAGCGTCGAGCATTCGACGAGGACTCGCTTAAAATCATTGCTCAGAGATTTTCAACGGTGATTGAAATTGAATACGAAGAAAATATTAAATTCTTTGCAGGTAACTGCCATGTGCCGAAGGCGACTGATGTTGTGCTTCAGCAAGGATCTGTAAAATTCTTAGCAGATTTGAAGCGAAGTGGATTCCGTCCTCATGAAGTAGATACCTCGGAGTTTATGAAATCCGGTGGATCGGTATTTTGTATGAAGATGATGGTTTTTTGAGCTGGCGTATAGGTCAGGATTTCTTGACAAACTCAGACTTAAGATTCATAGCGCCTATACCGTCGATCTTGCAGGCAATATTATGATCGTCGCCACCAGAGATAAGACGAATTCCTTTAACTTTAGTTCCGACCTTCACCACGGAGGAGGAACCTTTTACTTTTAGATCTTTGATGACCGTCACCGAGTCCCCATCTTGTAAGATATTACCGTGAGCATCACGAATCGATAAATCATCGACTTGTGCTGTATTAGCCTCCGCTGCTGCAGATGGATCCCACTCATGCGAACAATCAGGGCAAATCCATAGTGAGCGGTCTTGGTAGGCATATTCTGAGTTGCATTTAGGACACTTCAGCTGTTCTGTCATTGGATCAACGCCTCTTCAAACGGGATTGAGAAGCCCTAGCAGTACCATAGGTTGGCAAAGTGGCCAATAGCAGGTGCATGGTCTGAGACTATTTACCTCGAGGCGCTGATCTCTTACAATAGAATCAAACTATCATTTTATAAAATCTGGATGGAATTTGATCATGTATCTAAGCACCATATTTTTGGCGGTCGGATTAAGCATATTTATAACCAGTAGTTCTTGCCGGCAGCGTGACTCTTCGTCGGCTACTTCCGCAGCTGCGGCATTTGATTATGCAAGTATGTCCAAGTCTCAGCGGCTTGATTATTATGTTGCCAATATTGGTCGTATGACTCGCGAGAAAGTTCCGGCAGCGGAGCGTGCACTGTTTTTTAAATGGCGTCGTCAAGATCTTGCTAGTCTCACTAAGGAAGAGCGTTCTGCGCATATGCTTCGTGAACGTAATGCGCAGGAACAATATGAAATACAAAAAGAACAAGAAGCATTTGCGATCCATTGTGCAGATCGCGACGTTACCATATTCGATAAGGATCCGACTCATCTTTGGAATCGAGTTTACCGTGCCCTATATGTAAGAGTTGATTCGCATCAGTGTTTTAAAGGATTCGATGTCGCATTTCCTTATTTGTTTATTGGTACCGAAAAGTATGTCGAAGGATCTAGTTTAAACGGTATGCTGCAAGTGTTGGATGAGTTCAACGCAAATCAAACTGGATCTAAACTAAATTCTAATTTATTGGCAAAGGCATTGATGCAACGGTCGTTGCTCCATGTCTATCATTGGGCTTGGAATGCGGCGTACGAGCCGTCTCCTGTGAGTGGGCGTGATATTGGTGCTAGTGCCAAATCTGGGGCTGCTAGCTTGGTTAAAAGATTGGTTCCGGCAATTCGTTCATTAGCGCTGACAGCGAGTCAAATCAAAGATTTGCCGGACAATTTGGTGCAGGCGGAAAACTCTCAGAAGTATCAAGGAATAGATCCAAATCGAGAGCAGGATCAGCGTTCTTATTTACCTCAAGGTATTGCCAATGACGGAGCTGGTTTCTCGGTTCTTTCGGCAAAGGATGGGCCTGCAGCACCAACTCATTTTAAAAATTTTTGGTATAGCTCTGCGTTCTTTTCCAGTATTTCGATTCCCGGTGGACCATCTGCAACTCACGACTTCATAAATCGATTAGAAAAATTTTCTAATAAGATGATCCCACAAAGTGGTGCAAAACCTTTTCGTAATCCTGCGACGCCACAGTTTCCGGATCAGACAAGAGTTGCATTGGTATCGCGCGCCATATTGTTATCTCAAGAAGGCACGGCAGTGGTTTCGCCAATCGTGGAGCTTGTTCAAGCAAGGGTTTACAATAGTGTCGGCGAAACTACGCGGCTTCCAGATCCAGGCCAACTTGCATTGGAGTTTGAGTTGAGCCAAGCTGAATTATTAAATGGTGATGAAACTGGTGGATTGAAACCAGTTAGTGCGAGCCATACGGATTATCAACGCTTTTTAGCGCTTGGTGATCCATTAGAAAGTGGTGGCAGTGAGGATGCGGTCTTTAGAGGGTGCTTGAGTTGTCATGCGCAGCAAGATCTTAGTGGTAAGAATAATGCGGCCGGTATCCATACGGTGCATACCTATACGAGATTACTCAGTGGTGAGATTGCTGCAGAGCTTATCTACCGTGGCTATCAGCAGGAGAAGCAGACCGTCGAAGCGAGAGCTAGTCAGCAGCGGTCTTGGATGAATTTGTCAAATATGAAATAGCGCTTCAGGCAAAAGGACGCGCCATTTTTTAGACACTGCACTACCCATGGACAGTTTTTTAAATCAGTTTAAATCAGTTTAAATCAGGACACCACACTGGAATAAACTTTGTTAAATCATGTTAAATCAGGACACCACACTGGAATAAACTTTGTTAAATCATGTTAAATCAGGACACCACACTGGAATAAACTTTGTTAAATCAGAGTAAATCAGGACACCACACTGGAATAAACTTGTTTAAATCAGGACACCACACTGGAATAAACTTTGAAAATTTACATCAGATTTACATCAGGACACCACACTGGAATAAACTTTGAAAAGTTATAGTCAGCGGTGGACTCTGGCTGTATCTAAAGACTTTTTTTCTCATAAATCGCTGGAATAAATGGCTTTTGCGAAGAAATGTAGTCAGATAAAAATATTTTAAAAAGTCAGTTCCCTACATACCTATTCTTCTTCTATATTCCGGCCATGACAAGAATAGCACGCATAGTAATTCCAGATATTCCTCACCATGTGACGCAACGTGGTAATCGTAGGCAGAAAACATTTTTTTCTGCGGATGATTATCATGCGTATCTAAAATTTATAGAAGCATCGGCGCAGTCATTTGACTTTGATATTTGGTCGTACTGTCTAATGCCTAACCACGTGCACTTACTTGTTGTTCCGAGAAGGGCTGAGTCTTTACGTGATGGTATTGGGAATTGTCATTTGTCGTACACAAGGCGAGTGAACAGAATCCAAGGATGGACCGGACATTTGTGGCAAGGCAGATTTTTCTCACATCCGGTGGAACCTTCAAAGGCCGCTATCATTGCGAGATATATTGAGCTAAATCCTGTCAGAGCGGGCTTATGCTCACATCCATGTGATTATCCATGGAGTAGTGCCGCGGAGGTGTGTCGCAATGATCCGAACCGATTGACGATTAATTCTCCATTACGACATCAGGTTCGCAATTGGGAAGAGTTTCTCTGCCATAGTGAAGTGCATAGGGATGACTTAAAGCAGATTCGTAGGCTCATCAACACAGGCAGGCCATTTGGAGATAAATTATTTATCGCAGATTTAGAGCAAAGCACAGGTAGAAAGCTTGATTTTGATAAGCCAGGTCGAAAAGCAAACATTATTTAGAGATCTTTTTATTTTATTTGAAATTATTCCAGTGCGGTGTCCTGAATTGGACTGAATTGGAAATTTTATTTGAAATTATTCCAGTGCGGTGTCCTGAATTGAACTGAATTGGACGAGGAAATCTACCCGTTATATTTTGCAGGAAACCACTGATCACGGAATGTCTTCATCCACGGGCTTTGCTCGCCCTGGCGCTCGTTGCGATAACGAATATTATCAGTTTGAATAGAGGCAGGTTTTGCCTTTGACCAACCAGCGATAGTCATATGGGGACGAGCTTCGGGATTATCTTGAACGGTAATATGGTGTGTTTGATGCAAACCAGATGTGACACCGTGCTTTAGCCAATGCTCTGTGCGGTCCTCTGGAAATGAAAGCCATGCCGTCCCGTCATCAGTCATCATACGACTCATCGCAGAATAGATCTCGGCAGGCAATAGATCGACGGTATGTCTTGCTACTGCCCTTAGCCGGTCAGCAGACAAAGTGCTAGCGAGGAAATATGGTGGATTGCAGAACACGAAATCGTAGGTACCGTGTTGAGCAGAATTTAAATCTTGCGCGCGCATTTGTTTAAGTTCAATACGTTCCTGCCATTTTGACTCGGCAAAATTTATTCGTGCAACCTCTGCAATGATGACTTCAGGCTCGACGGCGGTAATAACGGCAGCGGGAAATCGAATCGCCATCATGAGAGATAGAAGTCCAGTGCCGGAACCAATATCGAGAATTTTTACAGGGTCTGCACCAGGATTGATAAGAGCACCAAACACACAGCTGTCGGTGTTGACGCGTTGTCCCGAGGGGGCTTGATGCATCGAAAAATCACGGAAGTAAAACACATCGTTCATTAAATTTGAATTAGACATTATTTCTTTCGTACCAAAATCAGTCCGTCAGCGACTGGAATCATTGTGGCTTCGACGCGGGAATCAGTTTTAATTTTACGGGTAACACGGTCCACTGCTTGCGTGCCGAGATCTTTCACCGCTGGAGCAAGCACTTCACCGTCACGAAATGCATTATCGACGAGAAGCAGACCATTTGGCTTTAACGCCTCAAGGCAGAGTTCATAGTAGGTTTCATAGCTGGCTTTATCGGCATCAACAAAGGCAAGGTCTGCAAACCCAGGACCACGTTTCTGAATAAAGGCTTTGAGAGTTTCGTTCGCATTGCCGATGATAAGATTTATTTTTTTTGCGAGACCAGCATCAGTAAAATATTGATTTGCCTTAGCTGAAGTTTTTGGGTCGACATCGAACGCAGTGAGCACACCATTTTCAGGTAAAGCTGCTGCGACCGCGATCGCACTGTAGCCAGTGTAACACCCAACTTCGATAGCCTCTTTAATGCCGAGAAGCTTTACTAGGAGATACATAAATCCGCCCTGATGTTGGGGGATTTGCATAATCGCGTCAGGAAGTTTGGATGTTTCCGCTGCGACGCGCTCTAAGATCGGGTGAGCGAGTAACGAATTTGATTCAAGATAATCAAAAAGTGCAGGAGTTAGCGGAGTCGCTTTAATTTTTGTCATAGGGACGGATCTCTTAATTTTTAGCTTTTTGAAGTTTAAAATATGTATGGGG